>JAUNNU010000032.1 GCA_030537295.1 Bacteroidia bacterium | reverse complement strand
ATGGGTTAGAAATCCTTTTTGCACGTTTTTAGTTTTTATCGGACAGCAATAATTGCAAAACGTTTGTCCTTCAACGAATTGCCGATTTCATCCAAGATGAACGAGAACTTGAAGATGGTCGAGATGATAATCTTCTTGCCACCTTGCAGAAGTTCACGGAGCGAAGCTGAGTTGTCGGCCCAGCCTACGAGATTGCTCAGTCTCTGGAAAGCATTGATATTGTCGCGAATCTGCTTATCGAGGTTCACGCGGTCGGTGACAACAACGATACTGTCAAAGAACGGCTGCTGATTCTCTTGGAGCAATGTCACGAGCTGATAAGCAAGCCATGTGATGGAGTTTGACTTGCCACTTCCGGCACTATGCTGAATGAGGAACCTGCGGCCAATAGGCGACATCTTTGTGACATGGAGCAACGACCTCACGGCATCCAACTGATGATAGCGAGGCCAGATAACCTTCTCCTTGATTTTATGCGTTTTCTTGTCTTCGCTGCTTATCACCTGTGCGAAGTTCTCGATGATATTCGAGAGCGTTTGTTTTGTGAGTACATCTTTCCAGACGTACGATGTCATGGTGTCGCCTGGGATTAATGGGTTTCCGGCGCCACCGTCAACGCCACGGTTGAATGGCAGGAACCAGGAATCCTTGCCGCACAGCTCCGTGCACATCCACGCCTGACAGTCATCCAAGGCGAAGTGAACGGCACAGCGTTTCTTCTGGAGTAACAGTTCTTTCGGGTCGCGGTCGGTACGATACTGCATGATGGCGTTCTCGTAGGTCTGACCAGTGTAGTTGTTCTTCAGCTCAAAGGTGGCGAGTGGCAAGCCGTTGATAAAGACCACAAAGTCTATCTCGTTGGTATTCACCTTTGAGTACATCACCTGACGGATAACACCGAAGATGTTATGCTCGTAGGCAACTTTGGCACTTGGATTCAGTTCTGACGGCAGAGGATAGTAAAGATCAAAGGTGGAGCCATTGAACTTATATCCCTTGCGCAGCACGTCCGTCACGCCGCGTTTCGTTATCTCGCTGCTCAGGCGGGTGAAGAACTTCAAGCGTTCGCTTGGCGACTTGAAGCACATCGAATGCTTAACCTTCTCGGGCTGAGTCTCCGTAATGAATCGTTCCACCCATTTGTCAACAAGGGCAAAATCCTTGTTGAAAGCGTGTGGAGTCTCTTGCTCGTAACCGTTTTTGTCTTGTAGCCAATCGACTATTATTTTTTCAAGTGCTGTTTCTGATGTGTTCATAGTGTTAGCTGGATGGTTTAATTATTTTCTACCTTTTGCTTTTAGTTCAAGTTCGGCAACAGTTCTTTCTACGACTTCTTGAAGTTGATATGCAGCCACACCCAAAGGCTTGCTGATATCCTGCAAAGACCACTCAACAATGGTCTTGTCGTATGACTTGCAGATAATGAGTCCTACCGTTGGATTGTCACTTTCTCCTCGAAGCAGTTTATCTACAGCCGTAACATAGAAGTTTATCTTTCCTGCAAACTCTGGCACGTATTTTACAGCTTTCAAATCAACTACCAAATATCGCTTCTGGGGAATGTGATAAAACAGTAAGTCTGGAAAAAACGAAGTACCATCAGGCATCCGTAATTCTTTCTGTCTGCCCACAAAGGCAAATCCTTGTCCTAATTCCAACAGGAAGTTGGTTATGTTGGAAATCAATGCTTCTTCCAGATCCTTCTCGTCATAATCCTGTTTCATGGTCAGGAAATCAAAGTTGTATGGATCCTTTAATATTTCTTGTGCCAATCGGCTTTGTAATGCAGGCAGTTTTGTGCTGAAGTTCGTGAGAGCCTTACTTTGAGCCTTAAAAGCACCTTTCGCCATAGAGTCTTCAAGCATACTTCTGCTCCAATTCCCTTCGATGGTCTCGTTAACGTAATATATCGCCTCCTCCAGAGAGGTTGCCTTTGAGACTATATGAACATGGTGGCGCCATGGTATCATACCGAAGATGTCGGGCATTTCCAAAAGGTCACCAAGTTGGTGGCTTTTTTTCTGAGAAAGGTCACCATGATGTTGGCCTTTTATGATATGCTCAGCATAAAACAAATACCAGCGCTTCATATTCTTGACATTGGTATATGAATATCCTGTTTCGCCGGGGAACTCTCTACGCATATCAAGACTAAATTGCCTGGTAACACCAGCACCCCACTTCTGCTCTGCTTTCATGGTTACCAGATCTCGTCCTATACCCCAATAAAGTTCGAGCATGGCGGTATTGACTCGTACTGCTGCCTTTATTTGGCATTGACGGACACGTTCCTTTACCTCCGAAAGCCACAGAACATAATCCTTGTCCGCTGTTGATGCTTCTCGTATGATGAATGTCGGTTTACTATCTTCCATATTACTTTATTTTTTTGCAATCATCTTGCGAAGATCTTCTTAGTTAGGTGTTAAACACTGTCTAAATTATTTCAGTAATTTCTATTTGCATATTAGCAAACTTTAATTTGTCCTGTCACAACGTCGCTGATAAGACGTTGCTTGTATTCTTTGATGGATTCTATCTCTTGCTGAAGTTTGGCGGCGAGGGTGTCAATCTTTGTTGTCTTCTCGGTGATGTATGAGACGATAGCGCGCTGCTCTTCTTTGGGAGGTATTGGTAAAATTTGCTTCTTCATTTCCTTAAAGGATAGAGTCAGACGAATACCTGTTCCCATTCCGTGAAAGAGTTTCATGCTATCCATGCTCTTGAAGAGAAATGTGTAATAGTCGTAATTTACACCTTCTCTTGGTCGGCATACAACATAAGCAGAAGTAATTATTCCTTCAGAAGGTGCACAAGCAACACGTTGAGAGATAAAGTCGTAATTAAGATTAAGACCATTTACAAGAATATCTCCTTGCTTAATCTTTGAATACTTAACATAGACTTCTCTATACTCTTCTGGATCACCTATTTCATTCTTCGGAACCAATTGTCCATAGTTGAACTTAAATGCTTTTTTGAACTCAAAATCCTTGTTGACCTCTATATCTCCAGAAAACAAGGATGCCATTCGTTGTTCTCCCCAATGCTCAGGAATCTCCGGCAACCAAGGGATATTGGTTGTTTTCATCTTTACATCAGGATTCAAGCCGCGAGTGACGGCATCGGCAATGATACGTTGCTTCATTTCCGCAAGCAGCTCTATCTGCTTCTGCTTTCCTTCAAGCATCTTGTCAATCTTAACACACTTGTCATCAAGGTAAGATACGATGGAGTGCTGCTCGGAGAGAGGAGGAAGAGGAATTTGTAAAGATTGAATAAATTGACTTGATACACGAGGCATCTTCGCACCGTATGTTGACGCGTTACATATATCCGTAAACAGATTGCTCATCATAAAATATTTTGCATATTCATTGAAATATTCTTCTGATGTTCTATACACATAGAAATCCCCAACAGCATTTCCATCAAACTCGGCAAGCCAAACCTTGCATAGGTATGGACGAAGTTTGCCATAAACGATGTCACCTTTGTCAAAATCAACTCCGTCTCCTTCAAATGTTGAATCTGTAGATAAATAACGGCCTGTAAACCCCTCTATATTTTCAAGCCCTATTTTATTTGGTCGTTTCGAACTGTTAGTCTGTAAGCGTAATAAAAACTTGCTACGCATAGTTTTCCAATGTCCCGGAATTTCCCCGAGCCATTGCACTCCGCTGTCTTTATATGTATCGTATCGTTTTGTCATGTGTTTAGTTTTTTTTGTCAAATCCTTCATTCTCCTTACGCAGGAACTCTGCCATGCGTTCCTTGGAAGGCACATTGAGTTCATACTTTGAAACGAATACATCCTCTTCGAGGTCAAGCAGTGTATATTCTGCCATCTCCTGACCAATCTCTGAACACAGAAGTATGCCGATAGGAGGATTGTCATCGGGCATCATAACGTTTTTGCGGTAATATGCAAGATACATCTTCAGTTGTGCCGTATCGGTATAATCGAGACGATGAGCCTTCAACTCGATGATGACGTGGCGCTTCAATATGCGATGATAAAACACAAGGTCTGCCTTGAAATAGCGGTCATCAATTAGCATCTTCTTTTGTCTTTCTTCAAAACAAAAGCCCATTCCAAGTTCAAGAATGAAGTCCTCCAGATGGTCAAGAAGTGCTGTCTCAAGGTCCGACTCCTCAACTACATCCTTTGCTTGTAATCCAAGAAACTCAAATGTAAATGGTGACTTGATGTCAAGATCAAGCGACTGCCGTTCTGCCTTGCCATCAACAAAATCAGAAAAGGCTTCCGGCTTCTGACTCCACCCACTACGGATGTAATAATTAGTGTCTATCTGGCGTTGCAGCTCACGCACGCTCCATGTGCCGCGGATAGCCATCGTCTCGTAGAAGGCACGCTGCAAAGGATCCTTTATTGGAAGAATAGCCGCAAGATGCGTGAAGGACAAGCGGTTGAAAAGCAATTCCGGCTGTACTCCGGGGAATTGGCCAATCAGTGATTGCCTGATTGACAAACCCTTATCATTTGTGAATCGGTTAGTCACTGACTGGCTTTTTTCAATCAGCTTGTTATCAGACAATTGAAATAAGTCAGTCACTGACTGACCCATTGTTGCCTGAGATAACAGAAACTTTCCAACTTCGGGCAACAATGCTGCATAGGTCAAATAGAATTGTCTATAGATTTTTAGATTGGTAACACTGAAATTACGTTTCCCAAGTTGTTTAGACAATTCTGGAATGAGTTTCTCTCCATACTTTGCCCTGTCCGAACCATTCTGTTCATACTCCACAATATAATATCCCGTAAGCCATGCCTTGGCTGTGACATGACGATTGATGACGAGGCGTGCATTGTTTTGCAAAGCATCGTTTGTGGTCTGTATTTGAGATACTAATGCATCGAAATTCTTTGTCTTTTCTTCTTGGCTCATGATAACTTCTTATTTTGTTAGTACCTATTTCAATATCTCCGCCCAAAGACCGTCGGTTTCCGATTCGAGGATGTTCACGTCTGCCATGATTTCATCGAGAGTGCGCAGCTGGACTGGTTTGTAGAAATACTTGGTAAAGGAGAGCTCATAGCCGATGATAGGTTCGCCAAATTCAGCCTCGCTGTCGTATGGCTTCACCTCATTCTCGTAGAATGCTTCTATGCCGCCAGGGTAAAGCAATGGTATCTGCTCCGACTCTTTCTTAACGCAGACCATCTCCGGCTTGCCTTTTTTCAGAATTATGTTGCCGTCATCGTCACGCTTTGGGCGCATGACGGGAACCTGCCAATAGCCAAATTCTTCGTTTTTGAATATCTTGCTCTCTGAAGTTTCCTTGAAATCCGTCAGCAACTGAAGAATGCGATTGCGGTCATCTTCTGTCGTCTCGCAGTTCTTGCTTCCGAGATTCTTGCGGAGCGGAGAACACAGCTTGCTTGCATCGATAAGCTGCACATAACCCTTGCGA
Source organism: Bacteroidia bacterium (assembly GCA_030537295.1). Lineage (GTDB taxonomy): Bacteria > Bacteroidota > Bacteroidia > Bacteroidales > F082 > Limimorpha. The sequence goes on along the minus strand of JAUNNU010000032.1, from coordinate 19,827 downwards.
CGTTCTTCCTTGCGGTTGGTGATGATCCAGATGTAGGTGGAGATACCAGTATTGTAGAAATCGTTCTCCGGCATAGCAACGATGGCTTCCAAAAGGTCGTTCTCAATGATGTACTTACGGAGATTACTTTCGCCACCGCCAGCCGAACCAGTAAAAAGTGAACTTCCGTTATGCACCTCCACAATACGGGTGCCAAGCGGAGTTTCCTTCATTCGGCTTACGTTGTTGGCGAGGAAAAGCATCTGACAGTCGCCGATATCGGGAATAAAGCATGTTGTTCCATCAAAGAAACGTGGGTCTGTCACTTCCTTTTTGTCGCCAAGTCCCCATTTTTTCAAGTCTTCCTTCCATGGCGTTCCGAAAGGAGGATTGCTTATGCAGAAGTCGAACTTTTCACCTGCATGACCGTCCTGACTGATGGTTGAACCGAATGCGATGTACTGATGATCAACAGTACCCAGACGATATGTGAATTTGTTGATGTTGCCCGAAATCATGAGGTCAGCCTTGCAGGTGGCGTATGTATCAGGCTGTAATTCCTGTCCGAATATGCTTGTGCGGACACGCTTGCCGGTTTCCTTTGCAATGCGCTCAATCTCTTCTTGGGCAATAGTCAGGATGCCGCCAGTACCACATGCACCGTCGTAGATAGTGTAAGTGTTATCGGCAATCTTATCCTTGATAGGCTCAATGGCCAGCTGTCCGAGCAGACGGACATAGTCACGTGGTGTGAAGTGTTCACCGGCTTCGGTAACGTTGTTTTCTTCATTAAACTTACGGAGCAACTCTTCAAAGATGGTTCCCATGGTGTGGTTGTCAAGTCCTGGCAGTCGTTCCACCATCTCCTTTGTTCCATCCTCTTTGGTTACTTCCTGCATGACAGGCTTCACCGAGAGGTTGATGTTCTCATCGGTGAACTTCTCCAAGAGAGAGCCAAGACGACCGGCCTCGGTGAGATTATCGACCTGTTGACGGAGTTTGAACTTATCAATGATGTCCTGCACGTCCTGCGAGAAACCGTTGAAATACTCGATGATATTCATCTTAAGGCGTTGTGGATCTATCTCGTTCTTCAAGGTTTTCATCGTAAACGCAGAGGTGTTGTAGAACGGATAGCCAGTCACCTGAGAGAGGAATGGAGTGTAGTCAACAAGGTTATGGCTGTCGCAGAACTCTTTCTTTTTCAGCACCTCAGCCTTGGTTGGTTCAAGGAGCACGTCGATACGACGAAGCACCATAAACGGCAGAATGATCTTTTTGTAGTCGCCCTTCTCGAAAGCATGTACCAACACATCGTTGGCAATGTTCCAGATGAAGGAGAAGAGAGCGTTGTATTGTTTGTTATCCATTGTGATTCAAAATTAGAGTAACGGTTATGCCTCAACGTCAATTTGCACTTCATCGGTACGAATCAGTTCTATGACATCAACGTTAAGAACATTTTCAACTTCTTTACATCCATTTTTCGTAATATTTGTGGTGCAAATGTAGTATAAATAATTGAAATAAATTTCGTTTACGAAAAATATTTAATTTTTATAAACGAGCCTTTGATTAGCAGAAAATTTACTGTTATCCTTCAATGAGATGGCTGATGGGAGCGCATCAAAAACTCGGACGACAAGACTTTGGATGCGGTTTTTTGAGTGATACATTTTATTTTTAACCACCGATAAATCAATGAGTTATAAAAACAAAAAAAAGGCTGCGAAGAAGTTTTTCGCAGTCTTTGTATCGGGTAAGGGAATCGAACCCTTATTTCGACAGTGAGAGTGTCGTTACCTAACCGTTAGTAGAACCCGACTCGGTCATTTTTTTGACGCTGCAAAGGTACAAATAATTTCAATATGCGTGACAAAAATTTCTTAAAAATTTTTCAACGCCGCACAGATCTCATCGCTGTTCAGTTCGTTCATGCATTTGAAATGTTTCTTCGGACAGTTTTTATAGCCGAGTTTTGAACACGGACGGCATTTAAGTCCTTTGCATTCAATGATTTTCGAGAACTCCGGGTGCTGCGGGTCGTAAGGTGTCATGCCGAACTCCGGCACCGTGTTGCCCCACGTCGAGACGATCGGCTTGTGCAAAGCCGCGGCGATGTGCATCATTCCGGTGTCGTTGGTCAAGACGGCCTTCGCCATTTTTATGATTGACGCCGACTGTTCGAGATTCAGCATTCCGACAGGATTGCCTACGTTTTCGCCGATTGCGTCAACGATTTCCTTGGCGCGTGTCATGTCTTCCGAACCGCCGAGAAGGATTACCGGCTCGTCGAGTTTCTCGATGACTTCGATGACTTTCTGTGTCGGAAGGATCTTGGTGTTGTAGCTTCCGCCGATCACGATAGCATAAAACCCGTTGCGGAACTCCTCCGGAAGATCCGGCTCCTGCATCTGATTCGTGTCGCTGATGAAAAAATCCAGCCCCTTGCCGTCGTTTTTTATATCGATGGCTTTGACGGCCTCAAAATATCTGTCAACGATATGGACTTTCGGCAGCTTGTTGGTTTTGAAAGTCGTTAGAAGCAATTTCTTGAAATCGAGTTTGTTGAAGCTGTGATGCTCGCATTTCAAGGCGCGGCAAATCATTTTTGAACGGTGATTGTTTTGTAAATCAACGATATAGTCGAAGCCTTCCGTCTTCAATTCCTTGATGGTCTCGCGCAGGGAGCCCGAAAATTCATGTGTCTTGTCAACGTATGGATTGGCGTGCGTAATGCTCGAATATTTTTCTTTTATGAGATAATGCAGCTCCAAATCGTCGTCCATCTGCCATTTCAGACAACGTATTATCGGGGTTGTCAGGACGATGTCGCCTATTGAACTGAACCTTATTATTAGGATTTTCATTGCGTTTTATTTTTCTATTAAAGTTGATTTGAATCTGCTTACTCCTTGATAATCGATCAATGGGAAGTCTTTAAAATATTTTAACTCGGCTTTGTTTGACCCGAAACCTGAAGGTTTGGTGCTTATTCCCATGTCTTTCGCCCAAATTGCGATGTAGCTGTTCATCGCCACGGAATATGTTTTTTCTTGGTCAATGGGCTGTCCATCTTCCAAATAAGCCTTCGCGTTTACAAAACGGTCAACATTGTCGCTGTCGATGTAATGTTCAATGGTGTAAGTGATTCCTGAGACGTGGCACGGGGAATAATCATTCGTCGCGGCGAGGTTCAGAAACTCTTCTATCTGCCTGCCGGTCATCTCCATAGTGACGATAGTGTTGTCAAACGGATCGAGATTCAAGATGTCGATGTATCTGAAATCGGTGCTCGTCATGTTGTCAAAACGCACGCCGCCCGGATTCTGGATTGCCACGTCGGTTTTCACGATATAACGTTGCGCATCGGTCATGAATGCGCCAAGTTCTTCTTTGTTTGCCAACGGAACTTTTGAATGCCCGACAACTCTGTTAAATTCAGGGACGTTGCAAAAATCATCAACTTTCTTTTTGATGTTTTTGTCAATTTTTGTAATTTCAGTTAAATCAATGACTTGCGAATGTTTGTTGATGACTTCTCCGCCACAAACCTGTATCTTCGTCAACGTTGTGAAATTTAAATTTCTTTTTGACTGGGTATATAAGACGCCGCTTGGATATTGTTTTGCCAACAAATGATGCGAATGTCCGCCGATGATGAGGTCAAACTGCGGATAGACGCGAGCGAGAATCGAGTCAACCTCGATGCCGCAATGGTCAACGAGGACAAAAACGTCACAGCTGTCTTTAAGTGACAGATAATCAACGATTTTCTGATTTGCGTCAACAAAACGCACATCTTTTATGCTGTCGCGATGCGCACTCGGATAGCCGTAGTTCGATGTCTCAATCATCCCAAGGAAAATCACGCTGACATCCACACCCTTGATGTTTTTTGTGGTTTTGAAAAAAGGTTTTATCATTCCTGAAATTTCAGGATAATCCGAGAAATCGGCGTTGGCGCAGATGATTGGGAAGTTTGTGTTTTTCACAAAATATTCGAGACCGTTTATGCTTCCGTCAAATTCGTGATTTCCTAACTCACTGACAGTGAACTTCAAATCATTCATCAAGGTTATCATCGGCAGATTCGGATGCGTGGGATTTTTGTCGTTATAGATATTGCCGGTTCTGTTGTCGCCTGCGCTCACAAGCATCAAATCAGGATATATTTTGCGCAGACTGTCAACAACATACGCAAATCTCGGCATGTTTTCGATGTGGCCGTGCATGTCGTTTACGGAAAGTATTACAACATCGAGAGTGTCGATATTCCTTGCCTTAATTCTGTCAAGGCATTGATAACCAACAGTATCGTGCTTCTCAAAATATTCAATGGTCGCATCATAAATAAACGGACCGGTTGCCATCGCCTTCACACCTTGACTTTCCATAAATTGCATGGGATATTCGCTCATCGTGACGGAATATCTCTTTTCAAAATCAATCGGCTCGTCGTTTTCAAGAGTCACGACTGCATTTGAAAAATGTGGTTTCCCATATTTGTCAAAAACATAGTCGATGGAATAATTCAAGCCTGAAACGTAAGTCGGGCCGCGGTCGCTTGTAGAAAAACGATTGATAAAATCAACAATTTCTTCGCCACTCAACTCAATGATTTGCAATTTGTTATCAAAAGGACTGAAGTCATAGACATCCACAACTCTTATCTCATTTCCGTCAAGAGTCTCTTTTCTGATTGCCCCGAAATTGTGAAATGCGATGTCGGTTTTCATGGCAGAGCGATATGAATCAGCGAGCAGGCAGCCGATTCTATATCTGTTGTCAAGCGGAGTAGCCGTATATCCCAAAAATCCTGTCAGGTATTCGTTTTTGTAAAATTTATCTACACTTTTCCTGATTTTTCTGCTTTCCGAGAGTTCGTTTTTCAGTGAGACGCCTTCTGCGGTTTTTGAAATAATTTTGCCGTCAACGACATTGATTTTCACGACATTGGCGTAATTCAAATAGGAGTCAGCCTGTGTGCAAAGCACGTTATCTCCTTTATATTCAATGTATTTATGATGGGTATGACCGCCGATTATCACATCAAACTGCGGACAGTCTTCCGCTATCGGGTAATCGCCTCGCTCACCACAATGCGAAAGCAGGATGAACACATCGCAGCTGTCAGCAAGATAGAGATAATCTTTGGCGGTTTCGTAAGGGTCAGTGAATTTGATGTTTTTGATGGATTTCAGTATTGCCGACGGATGCCCGTTATTATATGTCTCCACAAGTCCGAGAATGCAAATTTTAACACCTTGATTGTCAATAAAATAATAAGGTTTTATGTTTACTTCCGGCTCTTTTGAGAAATCGGCGTTCGCACAAATCATCGGAAATTTCGTGTTGTTTTGAAAATCAACCAACCCGTCAATGCCTTTGTCAAATTCATGGTTGCCGACCGCAGAGAGGTCGAAACCGATTTCATTCATCAGTTTAATCATCGGATAATTGGAATGATTTGGATAGAAATCGTTGTAAGAATTGCCGGTTCGGTTATCTCCTGCACTGAATATCAACAGATTAGGGTACAACTCACGCAGACTGTCGGCAACGAAGCCAAGCCGCGGCATCCGCTCAATATGACCGTGCATGTCGTTGACAGTAAGAATGACAATCTCTTTGGATCCATTATTCGATGAAGGTTTGTTGGCTGCGCATGAAACCAACAATAGACTGATAATCAGTATATTAAGTGTCTTTTTCATATTATGACTTTATATTCGTTAAATATCTTTTCAACAGAGTTTTCGTATTCGTCTAAATGATTGACTTTCTTTACGTTACGCCATACATTCTGCGGATCGTCGAAGATGTTCATCATGTATTTCCACAGTTCCTTCATGCTGCCGATGATTTTCGGACTGCCGCCGGCATGATGAAGTCTTTCAACATAAAGACTGATGACAAAATTATGAAGTCGTGTCTGTCTATCTTTTTGATTGACATTGATTTGCTTGATGTCTTCGGCCAAAAACGGATTTGTCAGCAGTCCGCGGCCCAACATCGTATGATTGTTGTTTGTAGAAATATTTTCTACAACCGATTTGTATTTTTCGACTGTATAAATATCCCCGTTATAAACCAAAGGTTTGTTTATCAAAGTAATCAGTTCTTTGAATTTTTCAAGCGATGCCTCGCCTGTGTACATTTGTTTTCCGATGCGCGGATGAACTATTATCTCGCTGAAAGGCAATGAGTTAAATGTTTCAATAAAATTAAAAATCTCGTCATGGCTGTAGTAACCGAGTCGGCATTTGATGCTGAATTTTATTCCGTTGATGTTGTCGCAGACTTCCTCAAGCATCGCGATTGTCCGGTTCGGGTCCGCCATAAGTCCGCAGCCGCGCGTCTTGTTGGCGACACGTGGGAAAGGACAGCCCATATTTAAGTTAAATTCGGGATAACCCATTGATTTGCATTGATTTGCAAATCTTATGATTTCTTCGGCGTTGTTGCTTAAAATCTGCGGTACTATGATGTTCACGTCGTTAGATCTCGGATCTATCTCATCGCTTCTCAAGCTTTTTGAATTGTCTTTTTGTATTCCCGTGAAAAACGGGGTGTAATACTTATCAATGCCGCCGAAATGTTTCATGAACATGTTGCGGTAAACCACATCGGTGATTCCTTGAAACGGTGCCAAACTTAACATGTTCATTTTCTTTTAGTTATAATCCTGACAAATGTCAAGGCAAACAATAATGCCGTCAAGAAGACAGACACCTTATATATATAGTCGCCGTAGCGGACGTAGAAAGTCTGTTTGTCGTTGGTTTTGATTGTGTTACGCAAGGCGGTCTGTTCCCAGTATTCCGATTGTTCGACGATGTCGCCTCGTTGGTTGATGAAGGCGGAGATGCCGGTGTTGGCGGAGCGGGCGATGCTTCTTCGCGTCTCAATGGCACGCAGACTTGAAAATTCAAGATGCTGTCTGTGACCGGGCGTGTTTCCCCACCAGCCGTCGTTGGTGATGACGAAAAGCATATCGGCACCTTTTTTCACAAATTCGGTGACATATCCACCGAATGCTGACTCATAACAAATCAATGTTCCAACTTTATGATTATCAAACGATAACACACGAGCTTCGGTGTCTTTTTTCAATGTTCCGCTTGTCCCGCCGAGGTCGATGGCCATGTTTGCCAATGGTCTGATGAACCACCATGACGGAATCGCCTCCACGCCAGGTGTCAATTTTGATTTGTGGTAGAGCTGTATGCTGTCGGTTGTGATGAGCGCGGCCGTGTTATAAGCATAGAAATATTCATCCGCACCATAGAATTTTCGTGCGGCGAAATCATTCTCTTCACCTTTTGGAACCATCGCATAAGGTCCGATTCCAATTACATAACATGTTTGCGGAAAATATTCTACAATGCTGCGTAACCTATTGATAGAGTAATAGTTATCAATATTTTCAAGCCAGATATTTTCTTGTATCGCCGATTCCGGACTGACCACAAATCGGGTGTTTTCGGTAATCATTGGAATGGCAACTTTGAGATTTCTGTCTAAAATCTGTTCAGGTGTCAGGGTGAACTCTTCAGAATACGGGTCGAGGTTCGGCTGAACCACCACAACCTCAACGTCATCGCCTGTCTCTTGGTATATAAAATAAAGTATCTTGCTGATAATTAACGGAATAAAGATGACAGCCAGTATTATAATAAGTTTTTTTCTGAATTGCGACTGCAATGCGTCAGCTTCAGGATTGCGGCCTTTTTCATTTTTGACAAAAAGAATCTCGTGATTTTGAAATGATAACTTTAAAATCTTGTAAATCAAGATGTTTGTTGCTAAAACCCAAACTGTTCCGCCGGCACTGCCCGTCCATTCGTACCATTGAACCCATGTGTAATGATGTGAAAAGACGTTGCCGAGGTTGAGCCACGGCCAGTTCAGTTGCCAGTTAAGATGCAGGAATTCAAACGCTAACACAAAGATTATCAATATATAATAACCTTTTTTGTTATCGTATAATTTTGTTTTTACAAAATGATAAGCCTCAAAAACCGTTGTCATGAAGATGCTGTTGAGCAGGATCATCCCGATGGTGCCGGCGGCTGTCGTTTTCCACACCCACCACGTTGTCAATGCGTTCCATGTCACGAAAGTGATGAAGGAAAGTAGGAGAACATTGCCTTTTTCGGGGTTTTCCTTGTCGCCGATACGGTCTTGAAGATAAATCAAAGGGATGAAAGCGACAAACGCCAAAGGTGCGAACCCTCTTGTGGGCCACGCCGCGGCAATCAGAAGCCCGCTCAAAAACGCCAATCCTATTTTTGTTTTCGTCTTCATTTATTTGATTCTCAATAACTTAGTGATTTTAAAACTGTTATCAGTGAAAATGATGGAAGCGTTGCCGTTGCGTTCAATCTGGTTGATGCTTTCTTCAAAGAGGGAGCAAATCTGCTCTACGTTCTTTATATTAATAAAAGGTGCGAAATTCTTGGTAAAGTTTTTCTCGTCTGTCGGAAGCAAAACTTCATCTGACATATTATTGTTGAATAACAACGAGTTATGGAAAATATTAAGTCCGTATTCAAGAAATTCCTTTTGTTTTTCGCGTCCGAGTGGCTTGATGTCGTTAGCCACGAGATCGATGAGTTCCGGCACTGCGCCTTTGAAACAATAACGCATCCATTTCTGGAATATGTTCGCGTAAAGTTTTTCGTCTTCTTTGTCGTTGACGTAATGTTGTGCTAACAGCCAGTTTCCGTTTGCGAGTGCGGCCGCATCGTAAGCCTCCTGCGAGGAACACGCAAACTTCTGAATAAGAGCGTCTTGCAGTTCCGGCATGTCAAGTTTCGGCACTTTCACGAGCATACAGCGCGAACGAATTGTAGTAAGCAGTTCCTCTTGGTTTTCGGCGATCAAGATGAAAAGCGTTTTCTCCGGCGGCTCTTCGATGAGTTTCAGTAACTTATTGGCACACTGTACGTTAAGTTTCTCCGCCATCCAGATGATTGCGACTTTGTATTCGCTTTCGTAGGCTTTGAAACTCAGTTTTCTTATAATTGTAGCGGCGTCGCGCACGTTGATGACACCTTGCTTGTTTTCGATGTCAAGTCTGTTAAACCAATCGGAAAGATCAGCATAACCCTGACAATCATTGAGATAACTGCGCCAGTCGGAAATGAACAAGTCTGATTCCGGATTTTGTTTCACTTCTTTGTTGGTGGCGGTAGGGAACACAAAGTGCAGGTCGGGATGCGTCAGTGACATGTATTTTCTGCACGACGGGCAAGTGCCGCAACTGTCTGTTTCTGAACGGTTTGTGCAGTTGATATATTGTGCGTAAGCCAACGCCAAAGGCAGTTTGCCGCTGCCTTCAGGGCCGAGGAAGAGCTGTGCGTGCGACACACGACTCTCCCTCACGCTCTGTATCAGGCGTTTTTTCAGTTCTTCATGTCCTATAATTTCTGAAAACAACATTATTTCTTGACGAATTTTCTGACAACGCATCTATCTTCGCTGTCAACAATCCTGATGAAATAGACACCTTCATTCAAGTCGGCGACATCGACATTCACTTCTGTCGCCGCGACTTTCATGGCCCTGACTTTCATTCCGACAGTATTATAGACTTCAACTGTCTGAATATCATCAGATTTCACAGTAATATAATTTGTTGCCGGGTTTGGATAGATTTCAACATCTTTATCGTATGTGACTGATTCGACGTCCAGCACGATTGTGTTTCCAGGGAATGAGATGTCATCAATCCAGCAGGCGCCACCTGAACAGTCGCCGGCCTTGCTTGTGTCGTAACGCCATTCAAGGACGTGGTCGCCGGCTTCAACATCATATTCGGCGTATGTCCAGTCGTTGATGTCTGACCATCTGTCAATCACCTCACCGTCAATGTAAAACACAAGGTAGTCTTTGCGTTTTCTTGTCGATGTCTTGTAATAGAATGAGATTTCACCATCGGTTATGGTAGTTGTTTCGATGATGAGTGACGATGTTTCGTCGTTTGTTATGTCGCCTGACTGCACTGAATATGTGCCTTCGTGTTTTATTTCATCTGTCACGAACCAAGGTTTTGCGCCGTCATGTCTCCATTCGAGGTGCGAGAAGTCGCCTGTCTCAAAGTTTTCAATGATTGTTCCGACAGTGAACAGGAAATGTTTTTCAGCCGCATAAAGCCCCGACTTCACCTTTAATTTCAGGTCGATGGTTGTGCCGTCGTGAATCTCGTCAGAGACATGGATGTCAATGCTTTTTGAAAATTCATGGTTAGCTGCGATGTCACCTATCGTGACATCATTTTCGGTGTAAGTGATATATGGATTTTCGTCGCATCCGTGAAGAATCGATTCCAAAGCCGCCATGTGGCCGATGTTTCTGCCCGAGACGTTGACTCTCAACACTTCGCCGGCATCAATGTAGCCGTTCATGTTCCCTTCAAGTTCAGTGTATGTTATCTCATTGATTACCAATGCCGGAGCCAACGCCCTGTAAAGTATGTTGCTCACCCAGACCTCATTTCCGTCTGTACAGGTGACGATGAAATCGACGTATTCGCAATCCGGAATGTTATCGGCGACTTTAAATTCAAAAGCATTATCAATGTTGACGGTGCTTTCGGCATCCACGACACCGACTGTCACCGTTGAATTTATCATTTCGATGTATTCCGAATCCGTTGACAATGTGGCTGTTACGTTATTAGCGTCAACCTTGCCGGTGTTTCTGAAATCAACATCCATTGAAATTGTGTTCGAATATCCAAAATCATCGCTCAACGTGATGTTTTCAGGAAGCACGAAAGCCGTATTGTCGTTGATGCCTAAAATATTGATTGTCTGTGGATAAGCATTCTGACCTGTGACAATGAGTTGCAAGTTGCCTTCAACATCAAGCGGCTCAAAGAAAATGACTTCCGCCACACCATTCAGGTTTGTCTGGCCGAAAGCGAGAAGTTCGCCATCGTGGAAGATGCTGCAACGGAAGTTACTCTGGGCTTCACCCACTTTTCTGACTGTCATTGTGGTCTGTGTGGTGCCTTGCGGCAACGCTGCGTCATAGCTGATTTCCGGACGGAACGGCTCGTCGAGCCAAGGGCATACCGCAACATCGCCCATGATGTTCAATGCCCAGAAACTCCAGATCATGTATGGGTCAGGACCATAATAGCCCATATTAATATAAGGTGCGACAGTATTTTTCATCTCAACGAAGGCTGTTCCGATATACGGGATGCGGTCGTTGTAATATGCATCGACAAACTCGCGGTGGAGGTGAGCCGCAGGGCCGTCGCCCCAAGGCGAGTACCAGCCGTAGCGCGAATTGCCGGTGGTGGCGACAAAACCCGTCGAAACCGTCGTCATCTTCTCAAGGATGCATTTGTGAGAGAAGTCACCGCAGATGCAGCCGTGTGAGTGGAAGAATCCGTAGTTGTGGGTGACACCGTCGAGGTTGTAGAAGCTGTTGTCGTTGATTCCGTTCTCGTACCATCCCGCCACATAGTCGGTGTTGGCGTGTCCGACATGATGGACATATTGTCCGCCGAAGTCGTTGATAGCCTGTTTGAAGATGATGCCCGACCAGCCCGTCGGACCGTCAGCATAAATCTTGTGGAAGTTATAGTCAGCCGGAATGCCGACGGTGGTGTAATCGAAATCGCTGCTTCCGCCGATAAGACGGTCGAGGTCGGTGCTGCCGTAATAGCCGTCGCCGAGATGCTCGGCACCGAATACGACATCACGGAACTCGCCCAAGACAGGGTTGCTTTGATACGTGAACGTCTTGTTTAACAAGTTGTTAAGCTGTTCTTCGTTGTTGAAACACAAACGTCCGATGCCGATTTCGGGCATGTAGTCGCTCTCTCCGATTTCACCCCAGACACCGTTGTTGTTGGCGTCCCAGTCAACGTCGAAACAGGTGAAATACATGTCTGCCGGGATGTTGTCTATCTCCTCGTCGAAGACATTGACATACAAACTACGGAACGGCACCTTCCCGGTGTCACCGCCGAGCAGAACCATCATAATGCCTTCATTCTCATACTCTTGCTTTATGTAATTGAACATCTTCTCCTGGTCGTCACGACCACTGTTGTCGGCCAAGATGTCTTCCAACGACGCGACGCGTGTGCGAAGGCCGCGTGCCTCATAGAAAGTGACATATTCATCGAAATGCGATACCCATTCCGCCGGTGTGATGACGAGAAGCTCGTAGCCCGACATCGAGCGGCCGCGTGTGTAATACTGTTCGATGGCTTCCGGGTTCTGTGCTAATCTCTCGACTTTGCCTTTTATCTCCGGTGTCGTCCAGAGAAGACTGCTTCTGTCTGTCTTTGAAGCTGTTATGTTGACTTTGACGGTTGCTGTCTTTGCGTAAGAGACCTTTCCCGTCGCAGGGATGTACCGCACTGGTGTGAATGAGACCGTTGCGAATGAGTAGCCGTTCATGTATTGAGTCATCACTTTCGACTGGCAGACTTCAGGATACAAACCCTTTGATTTGTAAAGTTCTTCGTCAACCACAAAAGGATATTCTTTTTCCGAACCGACCTGACGCATCTCCTGATACGGGAAGAGGTTATAGGTGCCGTCAAGCTCCACGAAATCGGAATACTCGACCGTGAAATCCCGGGCCTCGGAGTTTTGCGGAAGCAGAAGCGTGACACTCTGCCACGGAAGCGACGGCTGTCCAACCTTTGCCGTGTTTACTGTTCCATCAAAATTGATTTCATCAAAACCATTGACAACTCTTGATGCCGGATTGTCAAAATGATAGGTTTTCTCAATGGTCTGGGCAAATGAAAACACGCTCAAAACTATTGAAAACAATACCGTTAAAAATAATTTTTTCATTTTATCATAAATTTTTTATATTCGAATATTAAATTCTATGGATGTGGAACCGCTTGCGGTTCTCCACCTAATTACCTATTTCCCTAATCACCTGTTTACCTAATTAATCCAGGCTTCAACTTCTTCGAGTTGCAAAGCCGGAACGTCCATCTTGTTTTTCTTTCTGATTCCGTTGAGTTTCTCGCGGAGGCCTGCTGGTTTCTGTTCTTTCAGCATCTCGACGGATGTGAAATTCTGTTTCACAAGGACTTCAGCCCATATTTCAGGAACGCCTATTGCCATGAAATCCTCTTTTGTCGCGACTTTCTTCACTTTTTCAGGACGCATCTGCGGGAACAGGAGCACTTCCTGGATTTGTGTCTGGCCTGTGAGCAGCATCACGAAGCGGTCGATGCCGATGCCCATGCCTGATGTAGGAGGCATTCCGTATTCGAGGGCGCGGAGGAAGTCCTGGTCGATGACCATCGCCTCGTCGTCGCCTCGTCCGGCGAGCATCATCTGTTCTTCAAAACGTGCGCGCTGGTCGATGGGGTCGTTAAGCTCGGTGTATGCGTTGGCTACCTCCTTGCCGTTGATCATGAGTTCGAAACGCTCGGTGAGTTCCGGGTTGTCGCGATGACGTTTGCAGAGCGGCGACATCTCGACAGGATAGTCGGTGATGAACGTCGGCTGAATGTAGTTGCCCTCGCATTTCGCGCCGAAGATCTCATCGATGAGTTTTCCCTTGCCCATCGAAGGGTCGATTTCTATTTCAAGCTGCTTGCACACCTCGCGGAGCTGCTCCTCGTTCATGCCGTTGATGTCGATGCCTGTGTTCTCCTTGATGGAGTCGATCATCGAGATGCGCTTGAACGGACGTTTGAAGCTGATCTCGTGGTCGCCGACCATAACCTTGTCAGTGCCAAGCACATCCATCGCACAACGGTGAATCATCTCCTCGGTGTAGTCCATCATCCAGAGATAGTCTTTGTAAGCCACATAGATTTCGAGGCCTGTGAACTCCGGGTTGTGGGAGCGGTCCATGCCCTCGTTGCGGAAGTTGCGCGAGAACTCATACACGCCGTCGAAGCCGCCCACGATGAGGCGTTTCAGGTAAAGCTCGTCGGCGATCCTCAGATACAACGGGATGTCGAGCGCGTTGTGGTGCGTGATGAACGGACGCGCCGATGCGCCGCCCGGAATAGACTGAAGCACAGGCGTCTCCACTTCGAGGTAGCCGCTCTCGTTGAAGAAACGGCGGATGCTGTCGATGGCTCTCGTCCTCTTGATGAAAATATCCTTAACCTTGTCGTTTACAACGAGGTCAACGTAACGCATGCGGTAACGAAGCTCCGGGTCGTTGAACTCGTCGTATTTCACCCCGTCTTTCTCCTTCACTATCGGCAGCGGGCGCAGCGACTTGCTGAGCACCGTGAGTTCCTTCACGTGGATTGAGATCTCGCCCATCTGGGTGCGGAACGCAAAGCCTTTCACGCCTATGAAGTCGCCGATGTCTAAAAGGCGTTTGAAGACGGTGTTGTACATTGTCTTGTCCTCGCCCGGGCAAATCTCGTCGCGGTTGAGGTAAAGCTGGATGCGGCCGTGGGCGTCCTGGAGTTCGCAAAACGATGCCGCGCCCATGATACGGCGGCTCATGATACGTCCGCCGATGCTCACGCTGTCGAATTTCGCGAGGTCGTTGTCGTCAAATTGCTCTTTAATCTGTACTGTGGTGACGTTCACGTCGAATGCCGCCTGAGGGTAAGGGTTGATACCTAATTTATAAAGCTCCTGCAAGGAGTTTCTTCTGATTTGTTCTTGTTCGCTTAACATTTTCTCGAAAAATTATTTGGGCGCAAAGATAAGAAAAAAAATGATAGGTAATATTATTTTTAAAATGTCCTGCATATTTTGTGATACGGATAACAGATACAGATTTTCTAAATGTTGAAAAATGAAAAATGGAATGCAAAAATCAAATTTTTGTCACTTTATCAGGAAAAGTATTCGGATTTTACAATTTTTGTTTACAACTGTTTCTTTGTAAACTTTTTTTTACAAAAAGCGGCAGAAATGTAAACAAAATTTTACAATAAATTTTTTCAAAACCCCTTGACAGATAATGTTTTGTGTTGTAATTTTGCAGCTCGGTAGTCAGAGTTTAAAGATAAAAAAATTCATTATGGAAGATGACAAATATTACATCAGGTTTGATTACGCTTTGAAGAAGGTGCTTCGCGACAAGGCTAATTTCGTGGTTTTGGAAGGTTTTCTCACCGTTTTGCTGGGCGAAAAGATTAAGATTAAAAGTCTGTTGGAGAGCGAAGGCAACCGCGAGCGTCGTGACGACAAGACGAACAGGGTTGACATTCTGGCGGAAGACACAAACGGCGCGTTGTTTATAATAGAGGTGCAGGCCACCAACGAGTACGGCATGTTCCAACGTATGCTCTTCGCCACGTCAAAGGCGGTGACCGACTACATCAAGAGCGGCGAAGAATATGAGAGAGTGAAGAGGATTTATTCCATAAACATTGTGTATTTCGACCTCGGCGTCGGCGATGACATAATATACAAAGGTACGACAGAGTTCTACGGGGTGAACAACGGCGACAAGCTCAACCTGAAGAACTATCAGATTGCGAAATTCAACGTTGACAGCGTGTCGAAGCTGTCCCCGATATACTATATAATAAAGGTGGACAACTTCAACAAGGTGGCGGAGACGCCGTTGGAGGAATGGGTGTCGTATCTCAAGACAGGCGACATCCCCGACACTGCCACCGCACCGGGCCTCCCCGAAGCGAGAGAGTCGCTCGACGTTTACAAAGAATACTCACGCAGAGACGCCGACTTCTATTTCAAGGACTTGGTTGAAAACAAGTCAATCAAACGGAACATGGAACTTTCAAAAGACGAAGGCATGTTTTACGGCCGGCAGGAAGGTTATGCCTTGGGTCTTGAAGAAGGAATACAGAAAGGGATACAGAAAGGTCTTGAAGAAGGAATCAGGAAAGAACGCGAGGAAATAAAAAAACGTCTTTTGCAGTTGATGTCAGACAACGGCCTCAGCCAGGAAATGATTGACGACGTGGCCGACAAATTATAAGTTACAATGAGACACAGAGAGTGAAATCTCTCAAAACTCCACTCTCTGCTCTCAAAATTCCACACCAGAAAAACTTCAAGTTATTCCGTTATGTAATAGTTGTTCCGTTTTTCTTCTCCTATTGTCGTTGTCGGACCGTGACCCGGATACACGACGGTGTCGTCGGGGAGTTTGTAGAGGATGTTTTTGAGGCTGTTTTCAAGTTGTTCGTAGCTGCCGCCGGGGAAGTCGCTGCGCCCAACGCCGCGGCGGAACAACGTGTCGCCGGTCAGGACGAAGCCCTCTTTTTCCGCATAGAAACTGACGTGGCCTTTCGCATGTCCGGGCGTGTAAAGCACCCTCAACTCGTCGTCACCGATCTTTATCTTCTCACCTTCGGCGAGGTCGATGCTAGGATAGATGCACATATCTTGCGTGAACTTGATGCCGAAGACCTCCGCGTACATCCACACCTTATTATAATAAGCTCTCTCCACAGGACAGGCCGCAAGCGGAATATTGTATTTGCCATGTAACACTGCATTTCCCATCACATGGTCGATGTGCGAGTGCGTGCTGAGCAGCATCTTCGGAGCCAGTTTGTTGACCTCAATATAGTTGATTATTTCATCGTTCTCGGCTTCGGTGAAATTGCCCGCATCAATGATGACACATTCACGGTTTTCATTGGAGAGAATATATGTATTTTCTTGCAATGTGTTGAAAACAAAGGACTTTACATTAAGCATAACACGTGTTTTTTAAAGTTTTGTATATAATTATTAACTAAATTTGTATAAGTTTTTTTAAAATTTTTTCAACAATTTCAAGTTGAAAAAAAGTTAAAAAAACTTGTTTTGAGTGTGCAAAGATACGAATCTCTTTAGTATTTTAGCACCGTGAAATTACGAAAAATTCATAAGATTTTTTTTTGACTAAACGACTAATTATCAATTATTATGGCTTCCAATGTGCACTATGAGCATGGCTGTGACTTGTTCACGCAATTAGAAAAAAATGAAATAAGGCGTGATGAAACACAAAATAACGATACTCATGCTGATAAAATGATAAAGTTCCGTAACGAGAACAGAATCTCGGAAGGGGAGTATTATGTCAGGAAAAGTGATGATAATGATATGAAAGTTGTTGAAAATAAACAAGATATGCAGGAAAAGGTATATACAAAACATTCTGTTGAAGATGTGAAGAAGGCCGCTGCCGAGTATTTCGGTGGCGATCAACTTGCCGGCGACGTGTGGATGAACAAGTATGCTTTGAAAGACAGCGACGGCAACATTTTTGAACTCACGCCTGACGACATGCATCACCGCATTGCGGGTGAAATCGCGAGGATTGAGAGTCGTTACGCCAACCCGTTGAAGGAAGAGGAAATCTTCGAGGTGTTGAAGGATTTCAGATACATCGTACCGCAGGGCAGCCCTATGGCCGGCATCGGCAACAACTTCCAGATTTCGTCGTTGTCGAACTGCTTCGTCATCGGCACGAAAGGTTCATCTGACTCGTATGGCGCCATCATGAAGATTGACCAGGAGCAGGTGCAGCTCATGAAACGTCGCGGCGGCGTCGGACACGACCTGTCGCACATCCGCCCCGCCGGAAGCCCCGTGAAGAACTGCGCACTCACATCAACAGGCGTGGTGCCTTTCATGGAACGCTACTCCAACTCGACAAAGGAAGTAGCGCAGGACGGACGACGCGGCGCACTCATGATGAGCATCAGCATAAAACACCCTGACTCAGAGGCGTTCATCGATGCCAAGATGACACAAGGCAAGATCACCAACGCCAACGTCTCCGTCAGAATCACCGATGACTTCATGCAGGCCGTGGTCGAAAATAAGCCTTTCGTGCAGCAATATCCCATCGATTCACCTAATCCCGTATATATCAAAGAGATAGACGCACGCAAACTCTGGGACAAGATCATCCACAACGCATGGGCGTCGGCCGAACCGGGCGTGCTCTTTTGGGACACCATCACCCGCGAATCGATACCAGACTGTTACGCCGACCTCGGTTTCAAGACCATAAGCACCAACCCCTGCGGCGAAATCCCGCTCTGCGCATACGACAGCTGCCGTCTTCTGGCCATCAACCTCTACAGCTATGTCGAGAATCCTTTCACGCCTCAGGCGAGGTTCAACAGGGAATTGTTCAAGAAACACGTCGGCATCGCACAGCGCATGATGGACGACATCATCGACCTTGAAGTTGAAAAGGTAGATGCGATTTTGGACAAGGTTTACTCCGATCCGGAAGACGACAACGTCAAGTTCACCGAGGTCAACCTCTGGAAAAATATCAGGAAGAAATCACTGCAGGGCCGTCGCACCGGCATCGGCATCACCGCGGAAGGCGACATGCTCGCGGCTCTCGGATACCGTTACGCCACCGACGAGGCCATCGCGTTCTCAACGGACATTCAGCAGCTCTTGGCTCACGAGGCTTACCGTTCTTCGGTGAATCTCGCGAAGGAACGCGGCGCCTTCGAAGTCTATGACGCCAAACGCGAGGAAAACAACCCGTTCATACAGCGTCTGCGCGCCATCGACGAAGACCTCTATCAGGACATGACGAAACATGGCCGCCGCAACATCGCAATGCTCACCATCGCCCCGACAGGCACCGTGAGCATCTGCACACAGACGACATCCGGCATCGAACCGGTGTTCATGGTGGCCTACAAACGCCGCCGTAAGGTCAACCCGAACGACAAAAGCGCGAAAATCACCTTCACCGACAACGACGGTAACTCGTTCGAGGAATATAACGTCTTCCACCCCAAATTCCTCACCTGGCTCGAAGTCAACGGATACAACGTCGAAGACCTGAAGAATTACTCACAGGAACAGATCAATGAACTGGTGGAGAAGTCACCTTATTATAAAGCCACCTCAAACGACATCGACTGGGTGAATAAGGTGAAGATGCAGGGTGCGATGCAGAAATGGGTTGACCATTCCATCAGCGTCACCGTCAACGTGCCGGCCGAGACAACAGAGGAGCTCGTCAGCCAGATTTACGAAACGGCATGGAGAAGCGGCTGCAAAGGCATGACGATCTATCGCGACGGCTCACGTACCGGCGTCTTGGTCAGCCAGGACAAAAAAGAAAAGAAAGAGGAAAAACACAATACCATCGTCGAAAACCAGGCGCCTACACGCCCGAAAGAGGTGGAATGCGACGTGGTGCGCTTCCAAAACAACTACGAGAAATGGATTGCCTTCGTCGGCAAAATCGACGGCAAACCTTACGAGATATTCTCCGGAAAAGCCGACGACTTCTTCATCCCGCCGTTCGTCGAGACAGGCTGGATCATCAAGAACAAAGACGAGGAAGACCAGACACGCTACGACTTCAGATACGCCGACAAACAAGGATATAAAGTGAACATGGAGGGTCTCTCGCGCTCATTCAACAAGGAATACTGGAACTACGCGAAACTCATCTCCGGCGTGCTTCGCCACGGAATGCCGATTCAGTACGTCGTCACTTTGGTGCAAAACCTGAACGTCGATGAAGACAACATCAACACATGGAAGAACGGCATCGCCCGCGCACTGAAACGCTACATCAAGGACGGCACAAAAGTAGAGAAGGAGAAATGCCCGACATGCGGCTCCGACCTCGTCTATGAAGACGGCTGCAAGCACTGCAACAACTGCGGATACTCCAAATGCGGCGGCTGATACCAGTTTTGCACTGCGGATTTGATGCGGGTTCTTTTGGTCAACAGACACACATCAACTGTAAACGAAACTGGCGCATGAGGAAGGAAAACCTCGTGCGCCAGCCACTTTTAACTTTATAGTAAAAAGTTTGTAAAATTATAAAGTGTTAAAAGAGTAGAGTTAAAAGTTAAAAGAGTAGAGAGGAGAGAGGAGAGAGTTTGAAGTTTTTTTGATGCGACAGCAACTCCACGCT
>JAUNNU010000137.1 GCA_030537295.1 Bacteroidia bacterium | reverse complement strand
CCGCCACCCCACACACGGAAGCCTGACCCAACACCGGGTCGGGCTTCTCGCGTTTGTACAACTACATACGAGAACGAATCTCCCCCGCCCTTCCCACAATCAAATTCTTTTGCTTTTTACCGCCGCACTTCTGATTTTTTTCCATATCTTTGCAGCCATGAAATTTTTTAAATCAGTCATATTAACATCGGTGTTATTTTGCCACTTATCTATGGCAGCAGCAGCATCTTACCACGAAAACGATTCGGTAAGAATAGATTCCACATTAGTTAGATATTTTTATGATAAAATTGAAAACCAACAACTTGGAGACATAAAAGTCTGGGATACCACAACCCTCGGCTCAACATTCTACGACTCCGCCGATCCTCAGTTCCAGTCATTCCACACCCTCAGCAATTCAGGACACGCTCACGAAAATTTAGAGTTCTCCTTCCCTACCTCACTCGGTTTCAATGACAAATTACCAGCTTTCAACCAATATCTAATATCAAAAGAAGACATCTTCTACCCTATTGTATATCAACCATTTACCTGCTTGAAATATATGATGGGAAGAAAAAAAGAACAACATTTCAACGCAACTTTCAGCCGCGAAATGATGCCGAGATTCTATCTAACCATGTTTTTCAATATTGATGACGTCCCCTCATTCTACAAAAGAAGCTACGCCCAAGACATCAACTTTTGGATTAACCTCAGATGGAATACAAAAAATAACCGCTATGGCGTCAACGGATATTATTTTACAAACAAAATTTACAACTACGAAAGCGGCGGCCTGAAAAACGAACAAATCTTCATCGATAACATCGAACCAGACAAAACACTGCTTGACGTAAACCTCCAAAACGCCACAAACCTGATAAAAACATCAGGATTCGGCATTAACCAACATTTCGTTCTAAGCAAAAACAAATCACAATCAAAAAACGACAAAAAAATCGTTTACGACACAATTTTCGTCAAAGACACTATCAACGGCTCAATTGACACTATCGTCGAACAAGTCAAAGAAAAAAGACATATCGGCTTGGGAAGAATAAATTATTCCATTGATTATCAGAGAAACAGATACCTTTATGAAGACGGCAGCCCGAACTCGGAGTTTTATGCGGCTTTTGATACCTTATTAGACGGCAGCTTTTCGCACGACAGCCTTTGCTTTAATACAATTAAAAACGCAATCAGCTGGAACTCATTAAGTTATAAGGAATATTCAAACGACATCCCGTTCTATCTGACTTTTGGCGCTGAACACAATTACACAGTCCATCACGGATATAGAGATTACGTGACCGGCCAGCAATTCGGGAAAGAAGACCACTCAAACATCCGCGCAAAAGCCGGAATAATAATCAATCTGTTCAAATCAACACGCATCACCGGAAACGGCGAACTGATATTCGCAGGATACCAAGCCGGTGATTTCTTCATCGACGCACAATGGAAACAGTTTCTCGGAACCTATACAAAAAACATCGGAGCCTTGAAATTCGATTTCAACCTCGCCAGAAAATCACCTGACTGGTTTGAAACTTATTATTACTCAAACAACTTCCGTTGGGAAAACGATTTCGGTCCGGCAAGCCACCTGATGCTCAAAGGATCATACGAATTCAGATGGTTTGATGTCGGCGTCAAAAACAGAACCATAAGCAACTACATTTATTTCGCAGAAAACGCAAAACCAGCCCAATACTCCGGAACGCTTGACGTTTTGTCGCTGTTCGCAAAATTCGATTTCAAGTTCAGGATTTTTGAAGTTTCCGGAATCATGTCAATGCAAAAGGCCAATAATGAAGATGTCGTTCACCTTCCGGCCTTCTACGGGAAAGTTAAAATGGGGCTGAATATCACACTCGTGAAAAACATCTCTTCCCTGCAACCGTCAGTAGTCGTAAACTATTTCACGGAATATTACGCAGATGCCTACATGCCGGCGACACGCACATATCACCTCCAGAACGAAGTCAAAATCGGCAATTATCCTTTCGTTGACATCTTCCTGACATTCAAACTTCATCGGACAAACATATATTTCGGGATAACAAATATCTTTTCATTCACAAATGACAACAGATATTTCTCGACACCGCATTATCCCACAAGGGACTATAAACTACTGCTCGGAGTGAACTGGAAATTGTACAAATAGAATCAGACAATTCCACGCTGCTTCTTGATATTGTCGTAAGCTTCGTTAATCTCCTGGAATTTCTGTTCAGCCGCCTTTCTGACATCATCGCCGAGATATGCGACCTTGTCGGGATGATTTTTCTTCGCCATATCACGATATGCCTTTTTGACTTCATCATCAGTAGCAGAAGGATCAATGCCGAGAATTGTATATGAATCATCGACTTTCTTCACAAACATCGCCTTAAGTGATTCAAAATCACTGTCTGTCACATGCATATATCTTGATATGGTACTGATGGTGTCAACTTCAAAATCATGAACCTGACCGTCGGCACTGGCGATTCCGAAAAGGAAATGGAGTATCTGCAACTTCGATGAATAATCCATGTAACGGCCAATCTGGGCACTCACCTCGACGACATCAATGTCCTGCTTCAAAACCTCACGCAAAGTGAGAATGTATTTCTCGGCTTGTTCCTGACCAAAATTCGTGAGAAAGAACTTCTTCACATAGTCGAGTTCCGATTTTTTGACTGCTCCGTCAGATTTCATCACGGCGGCGGTAAGGACTAAAAGGCTGGCTGTAAAATCCTGCTGCTGTTTGTTATCGCCCATGAATTTGACATCGTTTTTCGTATAATTGCCTCCGAACAAAGAACCGAGGGCGAAACCTATTATCGCCCCGACCGGCCCGCCACCGAATATCAAACCTATTCCGGCACCTATCCACGGAGCACACCCGAAACTCATATTCAATTGATTACTATTGGTTTTACCAATCAGCTTGGAAATATTCCTTAATAATATTACAGTTGCAACAAATGCCAATATTCCAATTACTCTTACCATTTTTAAAATTTTTCACAAAATTACAAAAAAAGTAAAAACGAGAAGTGGCAAGGAATGAAATAATTTTTTTCGGAACCAAAATCTTTAAATCCTTGAATCTTTGAATCTTTAAATCAAAAAGATTTTTGTCGTATCTTTGCCGCCCGAAATTTATTGCATTGTAAAAATATAAACGACTAAATTTGCGTAAACTATCTTTCCTTTTCCTCGCCCTCACGCTCAGCACAGCACTTTGGGCACAGACAATCGACAATGTGGCGTACATCGACGCCAATGGCCAACCGCAAACGGCTGACAATGTAAACATAATCGGGAATGCTTCCGAGCCGGTTACTTGGTTTGCCGGTTGGTATGTGGTGCAAGGTGCTGACATCACCCTCGCAAAAGGTGCCGTCTGCAACGGTGCCGTCAACCTCATCCTTGCCGACGACGCAAAACTCACGGCAACACGAGATGATTACAATCTAACTCCGGTATTCAAGTATCGGGCGAGAGTAACTTCCTCACCATCTATGGCCAAAGTGCTCAATCCGGCCAACTGATTGCTAATGGCGGAAGCGCTGCTGCGGGTATCGGTAGCGGATATAAAGGTTCCGTCTCTAACATCACCATCAACGGTGGTACGGTCACGGCAAATGGTGGAGATAATGCTGTCGGCATCGGTGGCGGAAAAGGTGGTTCCACCTCTAACATCACCGTGGCTACTGCGCTCACTGTCCGCACAGGCAATAGCAATCCTCCTACGGCCGAAATACATCACATCACAGGTCAAGACATCGCAAGTTTTATGAGTGGTAATCGATATGCCACCGTGAAAGAAGAATTGACCGATGCAAGAGCTGAAGCCATCGCCACCAATGCGATTGAGGCCATCAATGCGGCTACAAGCGGAGAGGAAATAGAAAACATCAAAGAGCAAGCCCTCGCTGCAATCGCTTTTGCGAAGGAGGTTTATAATTCCGTCCTCGGTGAGATGGGAGTTCCGTGCGACGACTGCCCCGCCGTGGATGTCACCAAAGGCACAACCACCATCAGGCTCTACAGCCCCGAGAAAGTGGAGTTCAAGAAAACGGAATAAGCGGCGGTAACAACCCGCAAAAACATTAAGGTTCCGTGAGCCGCCGAAATCACCGGCGACCCGCGGAATCTTTAAATCTTTAAATCTTTGAAACCATGAAACCTCTGAAACTATGAAACTTTGAAACCCCTGAATCTTTACTAAAGTTGCGGAAAAATTATGCAGATGTAAATTATTTTTTATAATTTTGCAGCGAATTTATAAAATGAATTTTACAACATGGCGGTTTCAAAGGAAATATTGAAGGCTTGTATAATGGATCAACGAACAACCATTACGGAGGCGAATATCGTTAAACGCGATGTCTGCTTTGAGCCAAACGGATGTTATGTTTTAGTGGGTGTGCGTCATGCCGGCAAGTCATATCTGCTGTATCAACGCATATTGGAACTATTGGATGCTGGACGTGATTGGGACGAGATTATTTGTGTTGATTTTGATGATGAACGCTTGATGGAGTTTGAGGCTGCGGATTTTAACACCTTGCTTGAAATCCATTATGAGCAATCGGGCAAGAAACCAATCTTGTTTTTGGATGAGGCACAACGTATCAAAGGGTGGGAACTCTTTGCCCGCCGAATGTCAGACCAGAAAACGATCACTTATATTACCGGCGGCAATGCCAAAGCTTTAAGTGCAGAAATAGCCACTACTCTTGGAGGACGATATTTCATTGAAGATGTGTATCCCTATTCCTTCGCGGAGTTTTTACGCGCCCAAAAGGTCGTATTGTCAAAAGATTGGGCGTATTCCACCAAAGAACGCAGTGCTGTCATTCGCCTATATCGTGAATATACTCAGCATGGCGGTCTGCCGGAAATGGTTGAGTTTGTCAATAAACGAGCCAGATTGAGCAGTCTCTTCCAGAAAATCTATTTGGGAGACATCTGTGCCCGGCATAAAGTACAGAATGCGCACGCTTTGAATATAATGATAAAGAAACTGGCCGAGTCGGTAAAACAGCCTATCTCTTTCAATCGGTTGAACAGTACCGTCGCTTCAACAGGATGCAAGTCTTCCCTGCCAACCATAATAGATTACATTGATTATGCAATAGAGAGTTGGCTCATCCTGCCGGCTCAAAATTATTTTGCCAAATTAGCGCAAAAAGAGAGCAACAGGAAATATTACTTTGTAGATAGCGGATTGCTGAATCTGTTCTTATTGCATCAGGAGACCGCTTTGTTGGAGAATCAGGTTGCCGTCCAGTTATGTCGCCTTTATGGTAAGGAAAATCTTTGCTTCGCCAATAATGGGGACAGTGAAATTGATTTTATTGTTGAGAATCAACAATTGGCGATACAAGTGGCTTATTCGTTAGATGATACACAAACTAAGGAGAGAGAACTGAAGCCCCTATCCAAATTTCAACAAACACATCCTGATTGGCAATGCATGGTCATTACCGATGATACAGAAGGCGACTATACCTACAGCAATATCACTTTACATGCTCTTCCATGTTGGAAGTGGCTGTTAGGACAAAATCAATAAGCAATATTGAAAAAGTGTTTTAACCACTACTCGCCCTTGCGCTCAGCGCAGCACTTTGAGCACAGGCAATCGATGATGTGGCGTATATCGACGCCAATGATGGAGTTCAAGAAAATGGAATAAGCGGCGATAACCTCGTAAAAACATTAAGGTTCCGCGAGCCGCCGAAATCACCGGCGACCCGCGGAATCTTTAAATCTTTGAATCTTTGAATCCCCTGAAACCTCTGAAATCCCTGAAACCTCTGA
>JAUNNU010000136.1 GCA_030537295.1 Bacteroidia bacterium | reverse complement strand
ATGTCCTCAAGCAGATTGTCGATTTTCTTTGTTTTTTCAACATCAACGTCATAAATCAAAATAACACCAGGAATCTGCTTTATTTTTGACATTACAGACTGATAGTTTTCATCTGTGATGAAATTGCGTATCACAATGAAATAATCTGTCGGCAGCGCCATTTTCATCCACTTTGACTCCCCATTTGAAAGTGCCACAAGATTGAACGCATTGCTGTTTTCACCGCCATCGTAAAGATAGAACGAAAACTGCTGTCCGTCTTCATTAACAATATCGGAATATTTTACAAGATTGATTTTCAGTACATTGTTAATGTACCAAGCAAGTTTGTAGTCTTCAAGGTAACTGTTGATGCCGATAATTCTGATGTCATCGAAAGGCTCGACGACAATTTTGTTTTTTTTCTTAACCATATTTATGTTTTTTATGACGGAAAATCCGTCTGTTTTTCAAAATCAATCTTCAAAATCTTCCTCCAGGACGTGCCAGGTCTTTTCGGAAGCGAGCTGCTCGGCTCCTTTTATCGAGTAATCGGATGCTTTCCCGTAGCCTTTGTCATCGATAAATACTTGAATTACATAGAGTTTGTCATAACTTTCGCCTTTTGTCTCAACGATCTTATACTCGATGTGATGTTTGTATTTCTGCGACCATTCGAGGAGTTTGCTCTTGAAATTGACTTCGTTTTTCTCGATGTCATCGATGTCGAGATGCAGTTTTATTACATTGTCAACTATGATTTTATAAGTGAAATCGTAGCCTTTGTCTAAAAAAACGGCACCGGTGAACGCCTCGAAGGTGTTGCCTCCGATGCAGCGGAATTTTCCGTGTGCATCGTGTGACTTTACGTAATAGATCTGTTTTTCAAACCCGAATTTATAGGAGAGTTTGTTCAGCGAGGCGCGGCTCACGATACGTGAACGCATCTCTGTCAGGAAACCTTCCTGTTTTGTCGGGAATTTCTTGAAGAGATATTCGGCGACAATGGAGCTGAGCACCGCGTCGCCGAGATATTCCAAACGCTCATTACTCACCGTGATCTTGCCAGACAATTTGGCACTCATTGATTTATGAGTAAAAGCAAGTTTATATAACGATATGTTACGGGGATAGAATCCGAAGATATTATGAATAAAACCGGCCAAATCACGTTCGGCCTTATTATGATATCTTAAAAACTCCAACATCGTTAGTATTTCTTGAACACTATGCTTGCGTTATGGCCTCCGAATCCGAAGGCGTTGCTGACAGCGTAGTTGACGACTCTTTTTTTCGGCTTTTCAAATGTGAAATCGATGCCGGAATCAATGGCGGGGTCGTCGGAGAAATGATTTATCGTCGGCGGCACGATGTCGTTCTTACATGCGAGCACGGTGGAGATTGCCTCTATTGCGCCCGCTCCGCCGAGAAGGTGACCGGTCATTGACTTGCCAGAGTTGACGGAGATTTTGTATGCGTGTTCTCCGAAAACCTCTTTTATGGCGAGCACTTCCGTGATGTCGCCGATTTGTGTTGAGGTGCCGTGAGTGTTGATATGGTCTATCATTTCGGCTGTGATGCCGGCGTCTTTCAGTGCTCTTCTCATGCTCAGAGCGGCGCCGAAGCCTTCCGGATGCGGTGCTGTCATGTGATATGCGTCGCCCGACACTCCGCTGCCGGCTATCTCGCCGTATATCGTCGCGCCACGTGCTATGGCGTGGTTAAGCTCTTCTATGACGAGGCATCCGGCTCCTTCGCCCATCACGAAGCCGTCACGTCCCGCGTCGAACGGACGCGATGCCGTGGCCGGGTCGTCGTTGCGTGTGGAGAGTGCCTTCATCGCCTCGAAACCGCCTACACCGACGGGACAGATGGCAGCTTCGGAACCGCCTACAACCATCACGTCAGCCTTGCCGAAATGAATGAAGTTGAAACCTTCTATCAAGGCGTTGGCCGATGACGCACAAGCGGACACGGTGGCGAAATTGGCGCCGTGCAAACCATATTTTATCGAGATATGACCCGCCGCAAGGTCAGGAAGCAGACGCGGTATGATGAAAGGACTCAAGCGCGGCGTGCCGTCACCCAACACAAAATCCTTCATGTCGTTGAAGAGACTGTCAATGCCTCCGATACCAGAACCAAAGATAACGCCGACCTCATCGAAATCGGTGTTATCTTTGTTGATACCTGAATCTGCGATAGCCTCGTCAGCCGCCACAATTGCGAACTGCGCGAAGGAATCTAATTTTCTTGCTTCTTTTTTGTCGAAAAAATCCAAAGGATCGAAGCCCTTAACCTCACACGCGATGCGGCATTTGAACTTCGAAGCGTCAAACCGCGTTATCTCGCCGGCCCCGCTCACACCGTTAAGCAAACCGTTCCAATATTCTGAAACATTATTGCCGACAGGCGTTATGGCGCCAAGCCCGGTTACAACAACACGCCTTGGTTCCATTCCTTATTTATTTTCGTTGATGCATTTCTCAATGCAGCTAATTGCCTCACCAACGGTCAAAATTTCAGCAGACTTGTCTTCCGGAATAGTAATGTTGAATTCCTTCTCGAATTCCATAATCATCTCCACTGTATCAAGTGAATCTGCTCCCAAATCCTGAGTAAAACTCTTTTCCATTGTGATTTCCGACTTATCAACAGCCAATTTATCAGCTATAATTGATACAACTTTTTCTTGAATTTCTGACATTTTCAATAATTTTTATTCATTAATATTTTTTTCTGCTCAAAGAAAAATCTCAACAAAGGTAAACCATTTTTTCACACCACAACAACTTTTTTGAAAAAATTTTTATCATATTTTTTTAAAATTTTGATTTTCAATATTTTATAAAATCACAAATTTTCAGTTTTTTTTCATAAAAAGTTGAAATTTCAAAAAAATCAAGAAAAACAGCCACGTTTCAAAAAAAAGCAGTATTTTTACACTCTGTAAAACGTGCAGTTTTTTCAACAAAAAACAGTTTTTTTTCAATAAAACACACATAAAATGATTACTCCAGACCGACCGAAAATATTTCTAATCGACGCTTATGCATTGATTTACAGAGCTTTTTTTGCATTAAACAAAAATCCGCGGACGACATCAAAAGGATTAAACACTTCGGCGATAATCGGCTTCCTGAACACGCTTTATGAAGTTATGAAGAACGAAAAACCCTCACACATCGGTGTCGCCTTCGACCTCGGCGCACCGACGATACGCACTGAAAACTTCAGCGATTACAAGGCGAACCGAGAGGCGATGCCCGACGACCTTCGCGCATCAATACCTTATATCATTGAGATTATCAAAGGTTTCAACATTCCGATTTACGCCGTGGAAGGCTATGAGGCCGACGATGTCATCGGCACGCTCGCCAAAAAAGCCGAGAAGGCCGGACACCTTGTTTATATGATGACACCCGACAAGGATTTCGGCCAACTCGTGAGCGAAAACGTCTTCATCTACCGTCCGGCGAAATTCGGCGAAGACCCGAAAATACTCGGCCCGAAGGAGGTCTGCGAGAAATACGGCATCAACGAGCCGGAACAGTTCATCGACATCCTCGGCCTCTGGGGCGATGCCGCCGACAACATACCCGGCATACCCGGCGTGGGCGAAAAGACCGCCGCGAAATTCGTGCAGGAATACGGCTCCATGGAAAACCTCTTCGCACACGCCTCCGAACTCAAAGGCAAAATGCGCGAGAACGTGATGACATACTCCGACCAGGGACTGATGTCGAAAATGCTCGCCACCATTAATATTAATGTGCCGGTGGATTTCAACATCGACGAGCTCGCCGTCAAAGAGCCTGACATGGAGAAACTCACACGCATCTTCAACGAACTCGAATTCCGCACCTTCGCCAAGAGAATGCTCGACGACCAGCGCAAGCTACGCGCCGAGAAAGTCGAACTGAAAACGCAGACGGCTACGACACCGAAACCAAAACCGCAGGAATTGGATCTGTTCTCGCAATTTGATGCACAGACGCAGCATGATGCATCTCTACAATCGTACGATTTATTTTCGGCAAAACCATCAATAAAAACCGTAAGTCATGATTATCAACTGATTACGTCTTCGGAACAAATTGATTCTTTGATTGAAAAATTGCAAAAATCCGGCATTTTCGCCTTCGACACCGAGACGACAGGTCTTGACGTGTATTCAGCGGAAATAGTCGGGATGTCGTTTTCAGTCAAGGCGCACGAGGCGTTTTATGTCGCGATGCCCAACGACTTTGAAGAGACGAAACGTATTATCGAGAGATTCGTCCCTTTGTTTTCCGACAAGGAGAAAACACTCGTGGGGCATAATATAAAATTTGACATGTCAATGCTCGCACGCTACGGCATCTCGTTGAAAAACAAACTGTTCGACACGATGATAGCGCATTATCTCATCGACCCGGAGCAGCGGCACAACATGGATTATCTCGCCGATGTCTATCTTAACTACGAGACGGTACATATTGAGGAACTCATCGGGAAAGGCAGGTCGCAGATTTCGATGCGCATGGCGCCGCTCGAACAGGTCAAGGAATACGCCGCCGAGGACGCTGATGTCACCTATCAGTTTTACGAGACCTTCAAGCCGCTTCTCGACGAAAATCAGCTGACGAAACTTTTCAATGACATAGAGATGCCGCTTGTGGAGGTGCTTTCTGCCATGGAACGCAACGGCGTGAAGATCGACAGCGAGAACCTTAAACAGATCAGCGAGCAGCAGGCCAAGGAACTCGAAGAACTTGAAAATCAGATATATGAGAATGCTGGGAAAGAATTCAACATCGCCTCGCCAAAGCAACTCGGCGATGTGCTTTTTGATGACTTGAAGATAAAAGCGCCATCGAAAAAGACGAAGACCGGACAGTATCCGACGGGCGAGGAAGTGCTTCAGAAAATCGCCGCCGCCCACCCGATTGTCCCGCTGATTCTCGACTGGCGCGGGCTGTCGAAACTGAAGTCAACCTACGTTGATGCGCTTCCGGAGCTGATAAGTCGCGTTGACGGTCTCGTCCACACTTCTTATAATCAAGCTGTTACGGCCACGGGGCGCTTGAGTTCAGCGAACCCGAATCTTCAGAACATCCCGGTCCGCACCGACAACGGCAAGGAGATCCGCAAGGCGTTTGTGCCGCGCGACGAGAACCATATCCTCCTCGCCGCCGACTACTCGCAGATAGAGCTTCGCATAATCACGCACCTCAGCGGCGACACCGCCATGACGGAGGCTTTCCGCAAAGGCCTCGACATCCACGCGGCAACGGCAGCGAAAGTCTATAATGTTGATATGAAAGACGTTACGAAAGACATGCGCCGCCGCGCCAAAGCCGTCAACTTCGGCATAATCTACGGGATGTCGGCGTTCGGACTCGCCGAACGTCTCGGCATAAGCCGCTCGGAAGCGTCGGAAATCATCAAGAATTATTTCCGCGAATACGTCGGCATCGAGGAATATATTGCAAATAACATCGACTTCGCGAGAAGAAACGGCTACGTAGAGACGATGTTCGGCCGGCGCCGTTACCTGCGCGACATCAACTCGTCAAACAGCGTAGTGCGCCAGTTCGCCGAACGCAACGCCATCAACGCGCCGATTCAGGGAAGCTCCGCCGACATGATAAAAATTGCGATGGCGAATATTCATAAAGAGTTGAAATACAGAGACCTGAAATCAAAAATGATACTTCAGGTACACGATGAACTCGTCTTCGACACCTGCCTTGATGAACTTGACGTTGTCAGGGAAATAGTCAAAGACAAGATGGAGAACGCAATAAAACTCAACATTCCTGTCATCGCCGAGCTGAACACCGGCGAGAACTGGCTTGAAGCGCATTA
>JAUNNU010000135.1:874-5880 GCA_030537295.1 Bacteroidia bacterium | reverse complement strand
ACCAGTAATCATACCGCTAACGCCACCATGTATAGTCTGATTAACAACGTCGCCGGTGCTACCGTAAAAATCAGAAATGCTGATTTTCAGAAGTTTGCATAAATCCGGCACCTTTGTGTATGGCATTGTTCCATTAACAATCGACACTTTTAAGCCATTTTGGCTAAAGCCTAAAGACAATGCAATGTCTTTAATCAAAATTTTTCGTTGCTCTGCAATTTTTTTTAAATCATTGTAATTCATATTATTATGTGATTTATTTATTTAGAACAATTATAAATTGCATTTATAAAACAATTATTTATCATTATTATCATTATTTATACTATTTTTGCAACCACAATCACAAACAAAACTACAAATAAAATTTTAAATAGCAATGGAAAAACTTACTTTAAGGGAATTTTGGCAAGAATTAGGGAGTGGTGCGAAAAAACAAACTCTTATGTCTTTAGCAAATAAATGCCATGTGTCGATTGACACAGTGAAGGCCTGGATGCTCGGTTATCGGAATCCGAAGGGTCTGAACAGGGATGCAGTGCTTTACTTCGTCAAGAAAGAATACAACGTCGAAATCATTGAAAATGACTGAACAGCAAATTCTCGAAATTCCGCATGACGACCTTGTAAGGCTTTTCCTGCTGCGACGTGACGATCTCAAGGCAGCAAGCAAAGAAGCGGCGAGGCTCAAACAAAAGGAGAAGAAGAAGATCTTTGACAAGAAAAGACTTTCTGACGAGAATTACAGAAAATTGCACAACGAAAGAAACAGAAAGTATCGCGAGAGCCACAAGGAGCAATTCAGAGAATATCAAAAATCGTGGTTTGAAAAGAACAGGGAAAAGAACGCACAGCGGTGTAAGGAATACAGGCGCAGGAAGGCACTCCGTAACGAAGAGGCAGATGTCACGCCAATCGTTGCGGAGGTCAGGACTCATCCCATCATAAAGCCGGAGTTGCTGCGAATACCTAAAACGGTCAAACCGCAGAGAAAAGAACCGGGCGTAAGACCATTCCCCGATTTTGAACTGACGGAAATCCGTACTGACAAAGAGGCTGCAGCATATTGGCAGACGGTTATTGACAACCTGGAATGCAAGCTTTTTGCAAAGGAGATTGACGTGGAGACATATTTCAATGAGAGGAATATTGCCGCCAGCCACCTGATTGCGGCGGAAAACAGAATGAAAAGATATAGAAAATGATAACATGATTTTTTAAAATGAAAAAATACTACAAAATAAAACTGCTTCCGGTCTGTAACACAGACCTTAACACAAAAGCGAAAAGAATGATATATGAGGCGTTGACAGTGTACAATAGGAGATTGATTCTCGCCGATGAAGAAGAACTCGCCGGCTTTTTCGAGAAAATCATTGAAGAAATCTCAATCCGGAAGGATTCTTTCAGGAAATGGCCGGTGCTTTCCGTCAACAGAATCAGATATGACAAGGATTCAATTCACATGGATTGCGATTTGGAACGCTACCTTGATACCGAGGAATTGAGGCCTGTAAGCCTCGATGACAGCAATCCATTCCAGCTTAGCATTGATTTCAAACAGGAGGCGTGAAATGACATATTACAAGATTTTCTCTTTCAGGAACGGTGACGCCGTGAAAGGTTATCTGTCTCTGCAGGCGTGTGCGACGGAAATGGGTGTCACGGCACTCGAAATGCACGATATAATCAAGAAGAAAAAGAATTTCAAAGGTCTTACATTCAGGTGCGCAGATGAAATAAGCGATTTTTATCTTGACAAGATTTACGGGCAATTGCCACAAGAACATCAACGATGATTACACAAATTGACATCAACCGAATTGCAGAAGCCACAGACATAGTGCAGCTTGTCGGGCGCACGGTCTCGTTGAAGCGCCAAGGTGCGAATATGGTCGGCTGCTGCCCTTTCCACAACGAAAAGACAGGCTCATTTGTCGTCAGCCCGGCCAAGCAGACATATCACTGCTTCGGATGCGGCGAACACGGCGATGTCTTC
This sequence comes from Bacteroidia bacterium, assembly GCA_030537295.1. GTDB lineage: Bacteria > Bacteroidota > Bacteroidia > Bacteroidales > F082 > Limimorpha. The sequence goes on along the minus strand of JAUNNU010000135.1, from coordinate 3,881 downwards.
AGCTGGGTGATGCGGCGTGAAGGCTGCAATTTCCCGGATGCCGTAAGACGGCTTGCAAAACTCGCCTCCATCGAGATAAGGGAACGCGAAAGGACTGCCGAGGAAATCGCGGCGGAAACCAAACGCGAGGCCATGTATATGATCACAAGCAGGGTGAACGGATGGTTTGTAGCACAGCTTAAAAACAAACCCGAAGCGATGAAATACGCCTTGAGCCGGTGGGGCGTAAGGCCGTCGAAGAAAGACGGCATCGAAGAGAACCAATATATCGAAAGCACAGGCATAGGCTACGCACCGGGCGGACGCGCCTTCATCGACTGGGCGAGAGCACAGGGGATTAATATGGATCTGCTCCGTGAGCTGCGTCTGATTGGCAAAAACGAGAACGGCGGGGAGTACGCCATGTTCCGTGACAGGATAACAATCCCGATAAGAAGCCGCTCCAATCTTATCGAGGGCTGGACGTGCCGCGACCTGACCGGGCGTGACGATCTGCCGAAGTACCTCAACTCTTCCGACTCGGAGCTTTACAACAAGAGATCATCGCTGTTCGGCATTGATTTGGCGAAACCGGAGATCCGTTCGACAGGCAAGGTCTATGTCGCAGAAGGCGCACCTGATGTCATGAGGCTGCAGATTATAGGCGTGCCCAATGCCGTGGCGCCGCTGGGCACGGGCACGATGGGCGAGGAACAGTTCGAGTTGCTCCAGAGCTGCTTCCCGAAGTCGGGCAAACGCATCTTGTGCATACTCCCTGATGCCGACGTCACAAAAGCAGACGGCAGCAACCCCGGACTAAACACCGCTGTCAGGATTGGGGAGAAGGCCGTGTCGAGAGGATATTCCGTGCTTATCAAGAACATCCCGGAAGAGAATGTGAAACAGGATCCGGACTCTTATTTCAAGAGCAAAAGCTTGTTCCAGCATACGCCGGAAGAGGATTTCATACTATGGCACGCCGGAAGGCTGATAGACAAGGCCGGGAATGTCGAGGAGACCAACACTGCAATCACGCAGATTGCCGGGATGGTCGCCCGCATAGACGACGAGACGCTTGTGGAAAACTACCTCAAAGAGCTGAAGAGAATATACAATAATCCCACAGTTTGGAAGAAGGCCGTGTCGCGGGCGACCAAGGAACTGAAGAAAAAGGAGGTTGAGGAGAAGGCTTTTTCCAAGGACGGTTTCACCAAATACGGGTTTTATGAAAGCGGAGGCGGCTATTGGAGTTTGTCGGGACAGACGGAGATGCGCTGGTCGAACTTCACCATGCGTCCGCTGTTCCACATCAAGGACGTCGTCAACCCGAAACGCATATACGAGCTTCGCAACGAGACGGGGCTGCGCGAGATTGTCGAACTGAAGCAGGAGGACCTCGTCAGCCTGTCGAAGTTCCGGCAGAGGATCGAGGGGCTCGGGAATTACATCTTCGAGGCCAACGAGCAGTGCCTCATCAAACTGAAGCGCTATCTGTACGAACAGACCCAGACCGCGACGGAGGTGACACAGCTCGGATGGCAGAGGCAGGGGTTCTACTCTTTCGGCAACGGCGCACTGTATCAAGGCTCTTTCATCAAGGCCGATGACTACGGTGTCGTGAAGCTGCCCGACGGACAGAACTACTATCTGCCAGGATCCTCTAAAATATACAAGGATGACTCACTCTTCCAGTTCGAGAAGAGGTTCGTCCACCTTGGATACAGCAGCGCCGACCTGCGCACTGTGGCCGACAGCATGATCAATGTCTTCGGCGACAACGCGAAGGTCGGCCTGTGCTTCCTCATCGCAACGCTTTTCCGCGATGTGGTGACGGCGACGCTGAAATCGTTCCCGATCCTGAATCTTTTCGGGCCGAAGGGCTCGGGAAAGAGCGAGCTGGGTCACACGCTGATGAGTTTCTTCATCATTCAGAACATCCCGCCGAACCTGAGCAACTCCACTATCGCCGCACTGTCGGAGTCGGTGGCGCAGTGCTCCAACGCCATCGTTCACCTCGATGAGTTCAAGAACAACATCGACCTCGATAAACGCGAGTTCCTCAAAGGTCTGTGGGACAGCGCCGGACGCACGCGCATGAACATGGACCGCGACAAGAAAAGGGAACAGACCAGGGTTGACAGCGGCATCATCATCTCAGGGCAGGAGATGGCGACCGCCGACATAGCCCTGTTCAGCAGGTTCGTTTACCTCACCTTCAACAAAACGGAGTTCACGGTGCATGAACGCAATTCTTTCGCCGAACTCGACAGAATGAGGAAGCTGGGGTTCTCGCACCTCACGCTCGAAATACTTAACCACCGGGAGGTCTTCAAGCAGAACTTCCAGGCCATGTATTCGGCAACCGCCGCCGAGGTGATGGACAGGCTCGGCGACAACGTGTGCGAGAGCCGCATAGTCAACAACTGGACGACATTGGCCGCCGCCTACAGGACACTTGAGCAGCTGGTTGACCTCCCGTTCAGCTATGGCCAAATCCTGAAAATCTCGGTTGACGGAATCATCCGGCAGAATCGCGAATGCAAGTCAGGCGATGAGATAGCCAGCTTCTGGAGCGTGATCGCAGCATCACAGCAGGACGGAGATTTCGTCATGGATTACGACTACAAGATCAGGTTCGACAGCAAAATATCAACGATGAAGAACACTTTCGAGTTCAAGACGCCGAGGCGCATGCTTCTTGTGAACTGCGCGAGCATCTATTCCGCCTACTCCAGGAAGGCGCGCGACATGGAAATCAGCCGCCTGAACAAGAACAGCCTCGAATATTACCTCGAGAACTCAAAGGAGTATCTCGGAAAGGTGAGGGCGGTGAGGTTCAAGTCGAAGGAGAAAGGCATGACGTTGTATGTGGTCGAGAATGAAAGCAGCAAAATGGTTCCGGGTTCCGCTACGAAAATGGCATATTGCTTCGACTACGAGAAGCTCGCTGACAACTACGGAATAAGCCTTGAAGTGCAGGTTTCAAATGATGATGACGGATAACATGTTTCTAATCAACGTGTTGTGT
>JAUNNU010000135.1:0-864 GCA_030537295.1 Bacteroidia bacterium | reverse complement strand
AACTGGGAGTCTTTATTTTAGCCTCTAAAAAAATTTTTGTCTTTTTTTTAATTTCATACGGGGCAAAAAAGCCGTCAACATGTTCAACATGTTCAACATTTTTGATAATCAACGAGTTATATATATAAAAAAATGAAAACAACTGTCAACATTTTTCAACATTTTTCACTTTTTCGGCGTTTTTTCAACAAAAAACATCATTTTCAACACACATTCAACACTGTTGCATTTGCAATTGGTTGAAAATCAATGATGTTGAAAAAAATCAGCCTGTTGAACATGTTGACGCGAAATGTATGGGTCAAACAAAACAAAATTAATTTTTATGGAAGGATTGTATGTAAAAGCCCATGTGGGCAGGAAACTGAAAAGCTTTCTTGAATGTTCGTACCAGAATGGGGTCATAGTTCCGCCGCGGAACTCCAACCTCATCAATTTCATCAAGCCTTATCTTGAACTTCATGCTGACGAGGAGATGCTTCCAGATGACGAAACCGTCACCATCGAGCTCCCTGACTGTAATGATAAAGTGTACTGCTATTCCGGAAGAAAGACGTATGTTTGCACCACGCTTTGGCGCAACAGGCTTTCGGAGTACGGCCACAAGCGTGTCAGGCAGCTCTTTGAAAACTACTTCAAATTCGCCTTCAGAATCTATATGGATGCTTATGTGGAACAGCAAAAGACCAACAACACAAGCGGTTCGAAGACAAAGGTGAGAGAGGGCGTGGTGCAGTTCCTGATGCAGTACCACATCGACTTCGACGAACGCATGGTGTCGTCGATGGTGCGTGACTGGTGGCGTCACAACGACAAAAACGAAATATACGATTTTTCACCATTAATCTGTTAGTTTCCAATAAT
>JAUNNU010000031.1 GCA_030537295.1 Bacteroidia bacterium | reverse complement strand
AGAAATCAGCCCTTGTTTTTTTGCTCTAAAAAAGTTTTATCGGACACCAATAATACTTTTTGTAATTACGATTCTACAATTGTGTTTCGAAGTGATGTCACAAACACCAGATGATTTCCGGAACGGTCCTAAAATCAGGTTCGTACAAAAAGTATTTGACTACGACACTATCACGAGAGATTCCGACGGAGTTTGTCGATTTGAATTCGAAAACATTGGCGACGAACCTCTTTGGGTTACATCAGCGTTCTCAACTTGTGGCTGCACTGTCCCGACGTGGCCGAAAAAACCAATAATGCCAGGAACAAAGAGTTTTATCGAGGTCAAATACAATACCTCTATCTTGGGAGATTTTACCAAGATAATAGTTGTGAAGACTAACTCACCTGATAAAAAGACAATCCTTAAGATTAAAGGGTATGTAAAAAACTAAACACAAAATTAATTTTCGGCGGTAGTTGAAAGATTGCCGCCGAAAACATTTTTAGTGTAAGCCATTTATTCAGACTATATAATTCAATTTGTCAATATTGGGAGTAAAAATTCCAAAAGGAACATATAGTTTGACCTATAGGTCAAAAAATACACTTCTTTACTTTCCCTTAATGACATCGTCTTCTGAAACGTAGTTTACAATTTCAATATCAATTCCGTCTGAAATGCCAGTCATTACGAAGGTTTTCTCCCATTGATCGCCGTTCAACTTATAAACATAAGCCGAATCGTTTGAAAACGACAAGCAATTTTCCGGTAACGACGGTACATCTTCTTTCCTGTTGATGGTGAGCACTGCCGTAGCACTGAATCCGGAATATACGGTGAGATTCTCTGGAACTTTAAAAATTGCCTCAATGTCATATTTCATAATACCTTGCTCAAGTTTGCCCAATGTGGAGATTTTCTTGATGGTAGCGGTTACGCTTATTGTGTCAATCGCCGAAGGAACAACCTTTATATCCATGCCGTGCTTTAATGTCAGGACATCTTCTTCGACCACCTTTCCCTTGAAGATGAAGTAATCAATCTGTGCAATTTGAGCTATGGAGGTCCCGTCGCTGTAATTGCTGCGCTCCACGATTGACTGGCCTTCTTTTAGCGGCAGGTCTGAAACCAAGCCTGCTGATGGGGCTGTAACCACGTTAAGCAGATTGTTGCCTGATGTCGGTTTACCTTCAAGTAGAGCCAATTGGTTCAACGATGAGATGTAGGCTTCCTTGCGTAGCATGTATTCCGACTGAACCAGACCGAAATCATATTCGGAAAGCAAGTCCTGCACAAACAAAATGCTGTCCCTCTGGTAGTTGCGCGTTGTGGCCTCTAACTGGATTCTCGCTGAATTGACAGCTTTCATTGCATTGTCAAGCTGCGAGGCTACCGGTGTCATTCGTATTTTGGCAATTACGTCACCAGCTTTCACATGGTCGCCTATTGTCACATAATACTCTTCCAATGTTCCTGATACCGAGGATTTTACTTCAATTTCCTTAACGGGATACAGATTGCCTGGGATATACTTGTTTATTTCTATTGTCTTGCGCTTGAGCTGCTTCGTGTTATCGAGACTGACACCAGTGTCTTTGCGGTGTCCGACAAGCAATATCAGAACCACCACAAAAATGCAGATCCCGATGATGATGAAATTTCTTCTTCTTTTTTTATTTTTATTCATATAGTGATAGTTTAGTTTTCTTGACTTAACGCCTCTATTGGCATGACAGAGGCGGCTTTCCTTGCCGGCAACAGACCCGAAATTATTCCACATGCAATTAGTAGCAGCAATGACGCAATCACAATGCTTGTGTTTATCGATGCCTGCCCGAAGATTTCAAGGATACCTGAATCAGGATACATGACTAGTATTTCATTGAATACATTCAGTCCGAAATAGCCCATCGCCATCCCAAGCAGACCGAACACAGCGGTTATGACAAGTGACTCTGTGGTAAGCAATATCAGGATAGAACCAGATGTGGCACCTATCGCTTTCCTAATGCCAAACTCACGCGACCTCTCTTTGGCCGACAGATACATGATGTTTGTCACACCGATGATACCGCATAACAGGATGCAGCACCCCACGAACCAAATGAACACGTTCAGACCAACGAACAAGTAATTGAAAGCCTCAACCTGTAGCTGGATATTCTGCACATACAATGCCCTTGTGTCACTACTCAAAAAGCCCATCTCTTTTGACAAGCACTCTCTTATCTCGTCCTCATAGTCAACTGTGATGCCCTTGTTTTCCATCAGAAGTCCAAATGTGGAATACACTCTTTCAACGCCAAATGTGCTGAACAGCGTCCTGTCAGACATGTATATGGAATTTTCCTCCATCATCCCATACATTGTTCCGCCTTCAATTACACCTACCACCTTGAAATAGACGCCAGCAATGTCGATGCTTTTACCAATTGGATCAACATTCTGCCCGAAAAGCACCTTCCCAACTTGTTCGCCAATGATGACATTGCGTCTTTTTTCCCTGAAGTCCTTGACGTTAAGGTCTCTTCCAACTTTGAAGCCGAGCGTTTTTATTTTCTTGTAATCAATTCCGACACCCTTAATCTCAAAATGCCCCGAATTATGTCTGTATGTCGTTGTAATGTTTTGTCCCAGCGTGACTTCTGGCGAGACAAATTGTATTTCCGGTATTCTGGCTTTCAGCATTCCTATGATTTTGTCGTCAAACTTAATAATTGAACCGACTGGCTTACCGCCGATTTTTGTTTCCTTGACGATACCCCCAGTAACCCAAACGCTGTTGGTTGCGTAATCTGAAAACATTGATGTCGTACCCTCCTTTAGACCTTGACCAATGCCTAAAAGAATTATCAGGATGAACATGCCCCAGCTGATACCCAGGCCTGTAAGCATGGAACGTGTCTTGTGCTTTCTTATTGAAGAGGAAGTCTCTTTGATTAATTCAAACATAATGCTGTCATTTAATGCATACCCAATATTCCAAGTTTCTTTGCCGATTTTTCTGCAATCCTAAAACAGATGATCCCAACAAGTAAATATACAAAGCTATTAGCAATTATTATTAGAATATTCATGAAATTTAACGTAACATTCATATTCTTAACAATAGAAAACGATATCCTGCTCGCATAAGCAAATGGCATTACGAATGCAAATAGTTTGCTTTTTGTAGAGAAATAAGAAACTCCAGCGAATAATATGATACTTATAATTGAAATCAATGTATCAATACGTTTGAATCTTAGCACCAAGGATCCTGCTATTAAAGATAGCCCCCAAATGGATGGTATTCCCAATATTATTATGGGAATTGTACATAAGAATGCCTGTGTGTTTATTTGGGCTATAAAAGAAATAATGATAATAAACAGGAGCAAAGGTATTACACTTATAGTTGCTGATGAAATACATCTAACGAATAACAGTTTCAAGTAATCAGAAGTGTTTATATAATATTGTTCAATAACACCAGTTATTGAGTCAGATGAAATCAATTGATTAATTGTAAAATTGGACGACATTATAAGCCACATAAAATATGGAGCAATAATTGCAAGACTTCCTTTTTCCTTCACAATTGAGTTTAATCCTGGAAAATAAAGTAACACAATGCAGACAAACAAGGAAAATGTCCATGATAGAATAGCGTTTAGTTTATACCTCCAAAAATATGTCAAATCCTTGATAAATACCGTTTTAAATACTATCATATTAATATTTTTTTATTAAATTCAAATAGAATGATTCAATATCGTTGCTCATTTTGATTATTTCTAATATATGTATGCATTCATGTTCCAAATAAGCTACAGCCATTGATAAAGGAATTAATACGGTGTCAATATACATTGTGTTTCCTTCCATTTTAATTCCATTAGGGCAATTTGTGATGTCGTGCAAGTTTTCATCTGTTCGAATCTTGTAGATGTTTGGATTGAATGTCTCAAAATCAACATCATATATTCTTCCATTTTGAATAAAATAATGTTTCTTGGCTATTTCTTTAATAAATACAAGGTCATGTGAGGTAATGAAGACCAACCTGTTAGATAAAAATGTATTGTCGGTTGTAAAGAAATCTCTTAAATGATTTCTGGATTCAATGTCTAATCCCAAAGTGGGTTCATCCAGAAACAAAATGGGTGTATTTACAGCAAGCGTACAAACCAAAGCTGTTTTCTGTTTCATGCCTCTTGATAATGTTTCAACGAGGCAATCTTTTTTGTCATACAAAGATAATTTATCCAACAAACATAGTGTTAATTCTTTAATATCTGAAAATTTAATACCTCGCAATCCAGCAAAATATTTGACATTCTCTAATATAGATAGTTTCCAATATATGTTTCTATTTCCTTCAAGAACTGCTCCATAATCTTTATGGCAAAGTTTTCGGATGTTTCCATCATTTTCTTCAATGGATATTGACCCATTAAAAGTTATCAGATTTGTACATGATTTTATGAAAGTTGTCTTTCCTGAGCCATTCTTCCCAATCAATCCCACAACCTGATTGCCATTAATTGTCAAGGAAACATCATCCAAAGCCTTTATCGTCTGGCCTTTCTGTTTGTAATCTTTGGAAAGATGTTCAATTATTAGTTTCTTCATAACTGACTGTGATTAGTACATATTAATGATTTTCTCGAAAAGATTAAGTATTTTTATCTTGAAGAAATACAAATACTTCGTCTGCGACAGGCTCACTGATGATTTTAAGAAATTATTTTTAGCTTCGTTAAGCTCGTTAGATGATACTTTGCCGTTTTCGTATTTCACAACGGTCTGGTTGTAAACCAATTCTGATTTCTCCTTAGCTTGAACCGCATATTGTAGCGATCTCTCAGCCATAGTCATTTCACAATATAGTTGTTCAATGGCATTGTACAACGATTTCTTTGTGTTTTGAACCTGAAGTTCCTGCTGACTGATTTTAAGTTTCGCCTCTCGTTTTCTGTTTATTGTTTCCATTCTGTCAAAAATTGGAATTGATAAGTTTAGACCCAAGTACAGACTGCCGTTGCTCCTCAATTGTTCGATGAAAGACCTGTTGTCGTAATTCTTCACGATGTAGCAATTGTTATTGTACGCCATGTCAAATGACAGTTTTGGCAGCATGTTATTTCTGGCAAGGACAAGTTTCTTGTGCGCTGCGGAAAGTCTTAACTCTTCGTTTTTTATCATCGGATGATGTCTTACAATTTCTGCAAAGAGGCTGTCAGGTTGGCTTTGCAATGACTGTGCGTTTCCGCTGTAGTCTATTTTAACAATCTGAAAATTAGGTGAAGACTCTAACTCGAGTAATTGCGTTAGATTAAGCTTCGATAAGGCAAGATTCTTCTCCGCTTCAACGAGCGTCATCATGTCGGAAGCTAGTTGCGACTGCATCTCACATACCTGGCTACCTGTTGCCTTACCCATGCCATGCAGCTTAACCAAACGATTTACCTGATATTCGTCCCTTTCAACCTGCAGTTTCGAAATTTCAATTACTTCTTCGTCATACAATATTTGGAAATAAGCCGAAATGACGGCCTGCTCAGTTTCAAGTACTGACATTCTAACCTGCTCTTGCGATGCTTTGTAATATAACTTGCTTATCGCCAAATTGTTGATATTTGACATGCCTGAAAACAACGGGACACTCATTGATATGCCGAACGGGGTATAGCTGTTTCTCGTACTTTGGTAAGTGTTGTCAATCGGAGATATACTGCGTCCGATTGTCCATTGTTGTGAAATGTTCGCTGAAACCGATGGTAAGAAAGATGATATAGCCGAAGTAACATTGTTATTTTGCAATTCCATCTCGACAGCCTTTGACTTAATGTTAATATTATGTTCAGTAGCGTATTGTATGCAGTCGTCCAACGACCATTTTTCTTGCGCCTGTATTCCTGCTGATATCAAAGTCGCCATTACAAAAAACAAAAATATCTTATTTCTCATCATTATCTATTTTTCCGTCCTTTATTCTGATAATTCTGTCAGCACAGTTTGCGACAGCTGAATCATGTGTGACTACCACTATTGTTTTGCCTTGCCTGTTAATGCTTTTTAGCAGTCCCAACACGTCATTGGTAGTTGCCGAGTCAAGTTGACCAGTGGGTTCGTCAGCGAGTATTACCTCTGGGTCTGTGACAAGTGCCCTCGCTATAGCAACCCTTTGTTTTTGTCCGCCTGATAGTTCGTTAGGGTAATGATTCGCCCATTCGACAAGTCCCACGACATCAAGGTGTTTCATAGCCAATTTATTTCTTTTCCTCAAATTCACTCCTTGGTAATATAGCGGCAGGGCCACATTGTCAACAGCATTTTTAAAAGATATAAGGTTGAACGCCTGAAACACGAAGCCGATATTCCTGTTTCTATACATAGCGGCTTTTTTGTCTGACAAGTCCTTGATTAGCACGCCATCCAAATAATATTCGCCGCTGTCATATTTGTCAAGTATTCCTAAAATGTTAAGTAGCGTTGATTTCCCCGATCCAGAAGCTCCCATGATGGACACAAACTCGCCCTTGTTTATTTCAAGGTCAATTCCCTTAAGGACATGCAAAGGAACCTCGGCATTGTAGGTTTTGTGTATGTCAATTAGTTTTATCATTTTAAAAATATTTATCTGCATTGTTGTAAAAAAACTTACGCCGAATATTTGCTACCGCAAAAAAGTTGTTTGTCACATGCGCAATTATTGCTGGAAGCAAATTGTCGTAATATATTGTTATGCTGAGAAATGCTAGACCCATTATGCATAACTCGATAAATCTGTCGTTAAAATGTAACAATGCAAAAATAATGAAATTAATTATTACTGCGATACTTTTTTCTAAAAAAAAGCATGAATGGTAAAACAAAAATGATCTGAAAACAAGTTCTTCAAAAATAGGACTGAAAACAATTGTAGTCCAATACATATCGTCAGTTGCTGCTATTATTTGTTTACTTTGATTGTTAATGCTTCTTTGTCCAAAGCAAAGACATAATATTGTTGTGGTTATGATAATGTTAACAAGATATACAACTACACCAACGCAAAATCCGATAAGCACTCCTCGCCATGTAAAATGGATTTTTATTGGGGAATAAATCCCCAATGGCACTAATATGATGCTTAATGCCAAAACATATACAAAACGACTTATTCTATTTGCTTTTTTTGAGGTCATATTTTTTATAAATTATGCCAAGTCTATCTTCAAGATTATCATAAAACTCTTTTATTTCAGATGAGGAAACATTGTAGTTTTTTAAAATGTAACGCTGAATATTTTCGAGACTGTTATTCCCATTTGCGAGTTCCCAAAGTTCCGATTTGTATTTGTTCATGACAATCTTTTCTCCCGACAAAGAAATGTAAGTATATTGATTATCTTTATAGTCAATATCCCACATCTTTAACGGATATACTTTATCAAAATCTTGGGAACGTATTTGTCTGCCAGATACCACCAAATTATTACTAACGTAATGAATATAACTTTTAAATGATTGCAATTTGCCAAAAGTGAAACCAAACGGTGTAAAATTTGTTGTGATACTATGTATCCGTTCCCATATTTCATTTTTGTTCAAGTTAAACATATATTCATTATACCATGAAAAAATTTGTTTATCTACATAATCTTTCAAATCCACGACCTCTTGTTTCCCTAGATTAATAGGCTTACATGTTATATCATTCATTCCATTATACGGAGATGTTTCGAAATTATCAACAATAATTTCAATTCCAAACCTTTCTGGTTCGTTACGTATAGGAGTCCCATGATATGGCGTCAAATAAGATGACGAAATGGTTAATTTCTTTCCTGAAGCGATATACATTTTTTTTAAATTGTCAACACTTTTTTTAAAATCTTCTGAAGTTTCAAATGGGTTGCCAACTATCACATTACCACACACTTCAAGCTTGGGATATTTAGCTGCTTCTTCTAAAACAGTCATTATTTGTTCTACTGTTATTAATTTGCTATATGCATCTAACACTTTTTGGTTGCCACTTTCAATGCCAATTTGGAGACGTCTTAATCCAGCATCATACATAATCCCAATCAGTTCTGGATGTTTTGATAAAACATCAACTCTCCCTTCTGCATACCAAGTAAAAAAATATTTTTTTTGCAAGTTTTTAAACACCTCACATAAGTCGTTGACTCGTTTAAAAGAAGATGTAAAAGTGTCATCAGCAATTCCGACATACCTCCTTTTATATGTTTTTAAGTAGTGTTCAAAATTTTTTCTCACCTTTTCTGGTGACATGAAATATGTTTTTTTATGCTTGGTTATGCCTTCAACGCAAAAGTTACACCTATACGGACATCCTAACCCTGTAAGAATATATACACTTTGTGCATTTTTAGCCAATTTCAAATAGTTATTTACAGATATTTTATTTGAGCCTCGGGGCTTAATCCAATATTGGTCTTTGGTAAGTAATTCATATTTTGGAACAGGAATAGTGTTGATGTCATAATCGTTGTCGTCTTCATTACGAATTATTGTTCCTTCGCTGTTTTTGTATGTTATTCCTCCAATGTTATCCATCGTTTGCCCTTTGCCGGTTATACAATCCAATATTTTAACGATTTTGAATTCTCCTGTTTTCCGTATGATTACATCACATGGACAGTGTTGAAGTGTTTCAAAATCCGAATACGTCACCTCAGGGCCACCAAGTATTATGAAAGATTTAGGGAATGTCATTTTAATTGCCTTACATACCTTATGAACATATTGTATGTTTGAGGCGTTTGTGGTCATGCCTATTGCCTTGAAATCAATCCTTTTTAATTCTGATATAAGGCAGTTGATACTGTAATCAGCCATCATTCCTAAATTTAAAATTTTATAGACATATCCATGCTGCTCTAAAACAGGTGCTATTGTATATAAATAGCCTAAATATGATGTTTCAACATCCAACGGCATCAAACCGTCAATAAAAAGAATATCAGCTTCCATTTATAATGTTTTTATATAATACAACAAGTGGTGGTTTTCAAGAGATTTCAATGTGCTTAATATTTTTGTTTTTTCAATGATGCCATCAAGTTTTTCAATGATTATCCTTAGTGTTTCCTTGTCTTTGAATAAATTGAATAAAAATTGGTACTCATTTGAAAACTTTAAAGAGTCCACACCGTCATGTGCTAAACATTTATCAATACCAGTAATAATATCCCCGTTTTCTAAAATTCCTGCACCACCTGTAAATATTGGTACATAGTCCATCAATAAGTCATCGGGTACATTGTAACTGAAGTATTTGAAAGCTCCGCAAGTTAATTTAAGTGATGACATACTTAAGGAATGTATGTAAACATCTGTTAGTATTCCAAATTCATTTAATTGATAAATGGAATGTCTTGATTTCAAATCCAATTTATATATTTTTGATTTTTGCATTTTGCATACATGATGTTCAATGTTTTGTTTCCACGTCAACAAATCGTTTTTTGACAATATTGGAGTCGCGACTGTAAAAACATCTTGACATATGTTTCTGTAATTTTGGTATTTGGGATGATGGTAAAGATATAGACGCACATCGCATATTCCATTTGACATATCAAGCAATTTGTCTATGAACAACTCCTTGTCTCTAAGCGTTTCTTTTGTCTCTTCCGGACTACCTATTATCATATTGACATCAATTGCTACAATGCCACAGCTAAGGGCTTTTTGAACAATTTTGAAGGTGTTTTGGCTATTGTCAGGGATGTTCAAACCTTTGCTCGCGCTTTTAGAAACATTTTCTGCCCCAATTATGATTTTTCGCATACCGCTTTGATACATTTCTTCCAGCAAATTAACATGATTGACAAAAAATTCCGGGACAATGAAGCACGACCAAACGAAACTGTATTTGTTTTTATGTGATTTAAATATTTCGCATAGCTTCTTGATAAATTGGGGCCGTTTAGAAAAAAAGTGATTATCAATATGAAAGTAATTGACATTGTCTTTGAGTATGTAATTGATTTCTTTGGATATTATATCAAGACTTCTATATTGCACTTGTTTAGATATGATGTTGCAAAAAGAACAGCATCTATTGCAACCAGATCCAATACTGATATTTATGGTTTTGTTGACAAAAGGTTTACATAGTTTATAACATAGCTCTTGAGTTTCATTAATCAATTGGATTGAGCAAGCCGTTGCAATTTTGTTAATATTTTGTTCGTCAGAATAGTTCTCATCGTAATTGATGTAATTGTAAAAATTTCCGACTAATTCTTTTAAATCGTCATTTATGGACAACAATAGAATATTTTCATTAACAATTCCCAAAGTATTAACAAAAGTATTTATTGCATTGAAATTATATCTGTTGATATTTATGATAAAAAAAGCATCTTTTTTCTTGCATATTCTCAATAATTTGGAAGATGCCATATCATAATAAACAAAGTAAGTTGTATAACCATTTTTTTTAAATGCGGATGCACATTTCAGAAAATTCACATCGATGCAATTCAGCCGATTATATCGAACAAGCCAATCGTTATTATTTATGCCGCAAATAAATATGTAACTCCTCATAGTTAAACGTTTTATAAAGGGGAACAGAATGTTGTTAATAAACTACTCTGTTCCCAATGTTAAGCTTAATCGTTTGGATGGATGCCGTCTCTATTTTTCGTCTCCATCAAAAATCGTTGCTACAACAACAGTTTCGACAATTTCCTTGACAACTACTTTGACAACTTTTACCCATGACCCCTCACCAACTGTTGCCGTGGAAACTTTCAGAAATTCCTCCTTTTCATTAAACAAATTGTGCATAGTAATAAATTTTTGCAAAACAAGTCGTGATAATTGTATACCATATAAGACGACTTGAATAACTTATATGACAATACAAAAGTAAAGCAATAAGGTATTGATAATAAACATGTTGAAAATAATTTTTCGAACGTATTGTTTTTTCTGGCGAACGTTATTATTTTTAGTTCCAGTGTTTATTCCAAAAACGCCATTTTTAGTTGATTCCATCGTCTGAAAGCAATATTAAATTCTTTGCCGTTTGTCATGACAACGCAATGACGATTGTTTTTAGTGCTTCTTATGGCTGCAATATGGTTCATGTTTACAATGACACTCCTGCTTATTCTATAGAAACGCCATGGTCGTAATTTTTTTTCAAAAGACGACAATGTTGCGACACAGGAAAAATCATTGTCTGTCATAATCAACGAACATACATAACTGTTGCACTCAATGCAGATTAAATTCGCGATTGTGATTTGTCTGAAAATTTTGCCGCATCTTATGACGATGCTTGTTTTACTGCCCTTGTCCATATGCATTATGTTTATAGTTACTGAACTTTTCAATATGCAACATACGATTGTTATTATCAAATTTGACCATTAAGCCCAATCTACTTATTGGTTTTTACAACAACACATCTACCATAGCACATTACTGTCGAAATTCATGGACATAAAAAAAGCGTGAAACTCAACCGTTTCCCGCTACTTGAGGTATTTGGCGTGACCTTGACAAACGAAAACAAGTTAAGTTCACGCAATCAAACGTGAAAACCAACTATGTTTCCTCTTGTCTTTTAAATCGCCAAATTTTCAAGTAGAAGAAACAAAGCGAAACGCTTCAATATATGTTCTGTTATTCTTTTTGAATAACCGCGCAAAGTTAAACATTTTTTAAATTGAATTAGTACTGATGCGTTAATTTTTTAAAAATGAAGTTAGTTCATTGACATCTTGATCATTAACGAGTGGTTGCGGCTCTGTAGCGAGCGATTACGATCCTTTTTGGGGCATCATTCAAATTTCTGATATAGAATATGGGAACTTGTAAATTGCCTTGATTCTGGCGAGCAATAGGTGTGTGCAGATGGCTGTCCACAAGTGAGTGCTGATTGTGTTATCGGAGCATCCGAACAGGTGCTTGACCGTCAGGTTCTGCTTTGCCGGTTCGAAAAAAATATGCAAATTTTATTATTGGAGTCCGATAAGATTTTTTTGATGGGAAAAATAAGGGCCGACCATGAGAAACACAAGCTCATATTCCTGCTGGCAAACGATATGGGCTTCGATCCGAAGGGAACTATAGATGGGAATATGTACTACGTTAACTTCTACAGCCCCTTCAACAATCCCGAAAAAATTGGGAGAATGTCATTGTCTGAACATCTGAAACACCTCCGGAAATGACTCTTTGGGGGTGAAGGGGGCTTGCCTTTGTATCAGATACAAGGCATTGCTGAGAATCAAAGGGTTATAAAAACTTTTTCATGCGTTTTTAGTTTTTATCGGACTGCAATAATTTTTTTCCAGCCTCCGTGAAAATATTCGCTCCCCATGCCTGAATAAGCAGTCAGTCTTTTTTTCAAAAAAAAATATGCGATAGATTGACGAAAAAACAGTATCTTTGCAAGTTTTTTAAAGTTTAGAATATATGTTTGACAAATTCTTTAGAAACAGAGCAATATGCGCATTCCTCAAAAAGGAAAAAAAATGTGTGTTGCCGGATATTTCAAAGTGTCCGACAATGGCTTTGTTGATAAATGGCGTGCAATTTGCCAGACTAAAAGAACTGGAAGCAAATCTGAACAAGATGTTTGCCGTGAAAAAGTACTTTTTTTTCGTGATTTCTGATGATTTGCCGGATAATATGCTGGTGGGTGACAAAATCAATTTCATCACAAAGAAAAATTTCAATTTTTTCGGTAAATTAGAAAGTGATGCCAAGTCGTCGTTGTCGTCTGTGTCTTACGATTTGATCGTGAACTTGTCCGGCTGCAATGCCGAATTGCTCACGGAGGAATATGTCATGACTGTTTTGAGGACTCCGTTCAGAATTTCTTTCGGGAAATCGTTCGAGTCACTTTATGATTTGGTTATTGATTCAAAAAATGATGATGTGATTGAAAAAATCGTGGCATTACATAAATATTTGTTGATGTTATCAGGTAAATAAAATGAAAAAAAATCCGTTTGTTGGCACAGGAGTCGCGTTGATAACTCCGTTTAATGATGATTATAGCGTTGATTATCAGTCGCTAAAAAATATTGTTGACTTTACTTTGCAGAGTGGTGCAGATTTTCTTGTCGTCCTCGGAACGACATCTGAAGCTCCGACGTTGAATGCGGAGGAGAAAGCGAATGTTGTGAAGAAAGTCATAGAAACAGCTGCCGGTCGTTGCCCGATTCTTCTCGGAATGGGCGGAAACAACACGGCCGCATTGATTGAAAATATTAAGAATCAATGTTTTAAAGGCATTGACGGAATCTTGAGCGTAGTACCTTATTATAATAAGCCGAACCAACGCGGGATGGCGGCTCATTTCAAAGCTGTCGCCGACGCCTCGCCGGTGCCGGTTGTTCTGTACAACGTGCCTGGCAGGGTGGGAGTGAACCTCCAAGCTGCAACGACGGTTGAGCTTGCAAAACATCCGAACATCATTGCCGTGAAAGAGGCTTCGGGTAACTTGCAGCAAATCATGGAGATACTGCGTGACAAACCAACTGATTTCACGGTGCTTTCCGGCGACGACGGCATCACACAGCCGATGATGGCACTCGGTGCGAAAGGCGTTATTTCCGTGGCCGCCAACGGTTACCCCGAACCGTTCTGCAAAATGGTGCATCTCATGCTCGATGGCAAAGAAAAAGAAGCACTCGAATTGCATTATAAAATGCTGAAAATGAACGGCTTGATTTTCGCCGACGGCAATCCTGCCGGAATAAAGGCACTCATGGCTCATCGTGGTTTGTGCAAAAACGTGCTTCGTCTGCCGTTGGTTCCAACTTCTGAAAAAGTGCGCTTGGATATTGAAAATGAATGTGACAATCTATTAAAATAAAAAATATGAAAACACGTTTTCTACTTGTTCTTTTCTTGCTTGTTTCTTTGGGAGTGTCTGCACAAGAAACAGATCTTAACGCTTTGATGCAACAGCGCAACGAATATTATTTCACATTCAGCCTGAATGGAAATGATGATTTGAAAGCTATCGCTCACGCCGTTTCTGTTGACAAAGTTGACGGGAATGTCGTCACAGCTTATGCAAACAACAATCAATTCGCTGAATTTCAGAAACTTGGATATGAAGTGACTCTTCAGACTCCACCTTCAATGCTTGAAGAACACAAAATGTATGACGGTCGCACACGTGCCACTTACGATTGGGATTCTTATCCGACTTACGAGGCTTACGAAGCGATGATGTATGAGTTTGCCACTGACCATCCCGACAAATGTCAGATTCTCACCCTCGGCACTTTGAACAGCGGACGTAAGATCCTTGTCGCGCGCCTCAATAACGGCGTGACTGAAGGCAAACCGAAATTCTTGTATTCTTCGACAATGCATGGCGATGAGACGACGGGCTATATCATGATGCTTCGCCTTATCGACTATCTGCTTGAAAATCCGACAGTTGCAGAGGTTCAGAACGTGATGGACAATCTCGACCTGTTCATTTGCCCGGATGCGAACCCGGATGGCACATATCATGGCGGAAATAACACCGTGAACGGCAGCGTGCGTTATAATGCAAGCGGAATTGACCTCAATCGTAACTATCCGGACTTCAATGACGGCCCGCATCCTGATGGTGAACCGTATGCTCCTGAAACCGAATGGTTCATGCAACTCGCTGACGACTATCAGTTTACGATGGCAGCCAACTATCACGGCGGCTCCGAAGTCATGAACTATCCTTGGGATAATGAAACATCACTTCATGCCGATGACGCATGGTGGCAGTATGTTTGTCGTGAATACGCCGACCTTACCCATCAGGTTAATCCAGATTATATGACATATTTGAATAATGGCATAACCAACGGCTCGCAGTGGTATCAGATCGGCGGTGGCCGTCAGGATTTCATGAACTATTATCATCAGTGCCGTGAGGTCTGTATCGAATGCTCAAATACAAAATGCCCGTCAGCAAGCCAGTTGCCAAGTTTTTGGAATTACAACCAAAATTCCATTTTCGCGTACATGAATCAATGCTTGAACGGAATACATGGTATCGTAACTGATTCAATATCAGGACAACCGATGGAGGCGACAGTGACAATCGTCGGTCATGACCAGAATTATTCGGTTGTTGAGAGTCATCTTCCGGCAGGCGATTATCACCGTCCGATAAAAGGCGGCACATATACCGTGAGATTTACCGCAAACGGTTATTATCCAAAGGAATACACTGTTACGGCAGTTGACGGCCAGACAACAAATCTTAATGTCCAACTCGTTGCAGGTGAAGGAATCATCGCCGGTTTCGGAACAAGTTCGACAGGTGTCGCTCTCGGCGGGACAGTGAATTTCACCGATGAGTCGTGGGGCGCGGGAATCAACAGCTGGAGCTGGGAGTTTGAAGGCGCAACTCCTTCAACATCAACGGTTCAGAACCCGACAAACATTAAATACAACGAGGCCGGCAGTTTCGGAGTCCGTCTCACAGTAAGCAACGCAAACGGTGACACCGACACCAAATACATCCCGCATTACATTAATGTAGTTCCGTCATTCAATATGCACAGCGGAAGCGAAACAACTTGTGGTTCAATGTTTTATGATACAGGTGGCGCAAACGGTAACTATTCTGACAATGAAAATATCACGATGACGATTTATCCTGAAGTCGCAGGTGCAAAGGTGAAAGTCGAATTTTCAATGTTCAACACAGAATCAGGTTACGACAAATTGTATGTCTATGACGGAACATCAACATCGTCGGCATCAATGGGATCTTTCAGCGGATCTTCAATCGCGAATTCATTTGTCGCGACGAATGAAGATGGCGCACTGACTTTCAAGTTCACGTCAGATTACAGTCAGAACAAAGCAGGTTGGGCGGCATACGTGAGCTGCGAAGGTGTGGTTGTACCATTGGAAATTGAAGCCTACGCCGATAACGACACATTGTGCATCGGTGAGGCTATGAGCCTGCATGTATTTGCCATTGGCGGAAGCGGAAACTATACATATCAGTGGTCACCTGCTGAAAACTTCGATGATCCAACGTCGGCGGACCCGTTGTTCACAGCGTCAACAATTGGCGAAATAACTTGCACGGTTGAGGTGAACGATGGCGAAAATTCGGAGACAGCAGACGTGGTTTTCTATGTCGATGAATGCCTCGGCGTAACTGAAATGTCAGGAAATGACATCGAAATCTGCCCGAATCCTGCGTCTTCAATAATACATATCAATGGATTAAGTGAGAAAGATAATGTTATTATTTCACTTTATAATATTCAAGGACAACTTGTTAAGGAATATAATACATTGGAAATCAATATTGAAGATGTTGAATCCGGCATTTATTTCATCAATGTGAATGTTGACGGCAGACAGATTGTCAGGAAAATTGTTGTGGAATAATACTTCACAATAATTTTCTGCAAAAGTCGTTATACAAAACTAAAAAAATGTAATTTTGCAGCATGCTAAAGAACAGACAATTCTTACTTATAATGTTATGCTTGATGGCGTTTGCATCATGCAGTAAATACTCGAAATTGCTGAAAAGTACGGATAATGAGGCCAAATACAAAGAGGCTCTGAATTATTACGAAAAGAATAACTATGACCGTGCTTTGCAGTTGTTCGACGTGTTGCAATCGGCATATCGCGGCAAGACGGAAGGCGAGAATATCGCTTTCCTGACTGCGGAATGCTATTACAAAAAAAGGGATTATGAGATTGCGAGCCAGTATTACAAACGCTACGCCGCCAATTATCCTTTTTCAAAAAGAACAGAAGATGCCTTGTTCAGAAGTGCGTTGTGCTATTACAAGCTCTCACCAAGCATCACTTTGGACCAGACCGATACTTACAACGCAATCACTGAATTTCAGAGTTTCATTGACTTGTATCCGCAGAGTCCTAATGTTGAAATAGCAAACGGGAAAATAGATACCCTCAGAATGAAACTTGAAGAAAAAGACTACAAAAAATGTATGCTTTATTTCAAGATGGAAGAGTATCAGGCTGCAACAACATCGTTTGAGACATTCATGAAAGACTATCCAGGCACACTTCACCGTGAGGAGATTCTTGCTTATATGGTCGTGAATTACAATAGATATGCAGAAAAAAGTGTCGCCGACAAACAACGTGAACGCTATGAATTGGCGGTTGAGAAATTCAACACACTGACTTATATCTTTCCCGACAGCCAGTATATCAAGGATTTGGAGCCAGTAGTTGAAAAAATTAGAGAGAAATTAAGTAAATACAAATAAAATGATCGATTTTAGAAAAGTGAAGGCGGAGACAACCGCAATAACCCGTCAGAAAGACCAGTTCTATGCTGGTACAGGTAACATTTACGAAACAGTAGCCATCTTGTCAAAAAGAGCAAATCAGATTTCAACAGAGATGAAAACTGAACTCAACAAGAAAATCGAAGACTTCACGTCAAGCAATGACACACTTGAGGAGGTTTTTGAAAACAAGGAACAGATTGAAGTCGCAAAATTCTATGAGAAGTTGCCAAAACCGACTCTTATCGCCATCGACGAGTTCTTGAACGACAAGATTTACTACCGTAATCCAAACAAAGAACACGACGGAGACTTCTAAAAAGAAGTTTCAGAATTTGATTTTTTATCACACCACTTGACTCTTACATTCAGGTGGTGTGATTATCAAGGATTTACAATTTGACCTATATGAAGAAATTATTTCTGCCTTTATTACTGGTGTTCTGCATGTTTGCAAACGACGCCGTTGCCCAGGAACTGAATTTCACCGTGACGGTAAATTCAAAGCAGGTCGGAGGAACTGACCAGCGTGTCTTTGAATCGTTGCAGGAAAGCATAATGACTTTCTTGAATAACAGAATTTGGACAAATTTGCAACTCGAACAGAATGAACGTATTGAGGGTGCAATCGCAATAACTGTGCAGAGCCGTGAAGGTAATTATATCAATGGTCAAATGAATATCGCATTGCGCAGACCTGTGTTTAACGCTTCAATAACGACACCTTTGTTTAATTACATTGACAATGGATTTTCATTCGAATACGTTGAAGGTCAACAACTTGACTTTAACGAGAATATGTATATGTCAAATCTGACATCGTTGTTGGCGTTTTACGCATATTATTGCATCGGAATTTATTTCGATTCATTCGGGCTTTACGGTGGTGACAAATTCTATGAGGCCGCCGGCAAGGTCGTCAACGCAGCGCAAAGTTCAACGGAACCGGGATGGAAAGCTTTTGACAGCAACAAGAACCGTTATTGGCTTTTAGAGAACATGACCAATGACTCTTATAAGCCTTTGCGTCAGTATTACTATGAATATCATAGACTTGGACTTGATGTCATGGGCAATGGAAAAGTTGACGAGGGACGCACTGCCATAACAAAATCTTTAGACTGCCTCAAACAGGCTTATTCAAGCAAGCCGAACATGTATTATCTGACAATACTCAATGATACAAAACGCGGCGAATGGAAGAGCGTCTATTCAGAAGGCCCTCAACAGGAAAAGTCTAAGGCTGTCAATATCTTACGTGACATCGACGGCTCACACGCCGAAGAATACGAAGAACTTCTCAATGCAAGGAAATAGGGATAAAAGTTATAAAGTTAAAAGTTAAAAGTGGCTGACGCACGCCGTCATTTTTAAGGCTGTAACAACACCTAAAACACCTAAACACCTAAAATGCCTGTTATGCTTAAGCACCTGACAATATCGAATTATGCTTTAATTGATTCATTGTCAATTGATTTTGACAACGGTTTCAGTGTCATTACCGGCGAGACTGGTGCAGGTAAATCAATCCTTCTCGGTGCTTTGGGATTTGTGCTTGGCGAGCGTTCTGATTCGAATATTTTGCTCGATGAAACAAAAAAATGTGTTGTTGAAGCGACTTTCTGCTTTGAAAACGAAAACCTTAAATCGTTTTTTGAAGAAAATGACCTTGATTATGACGAGGAATGCGTTTTGAGAAGAGAACTTTCTACGTCAAAAAAATCAAGGGCTTTTATAAACGATACTCCCGTTTCATTGCAGCAACTCAAAGAGCTTGGAAATCAACTCGTTGACATCCACTCACAACACGATTCGTTGCTTCTCACGAATGCTGATTTTCAACTGAACCTTCTTGATGATGCGGCCGATAACTTGTCATTGCTCATTGAATATCAAAAATCATATCATACATTCACTTCGTGTTCAAATGAATTGAACCGTCTTCGTGAGATGTCACAGAAGAATCTTGCCGAAAACGATTTTCTTTCATTTCAATTGGATGAACTTCTGAAAGCTAATCTTCAAGATGGTGAATATGAAGATGTTACACAACGTCTTGAACTTCTTGAAAATGCAGAGGAAGTGAAAACGCTGTTGGCTCAATCGACAAATCTTCTTCAGGAATCTGAAATTTCAATTCTTGACCAACTTAATGAATTGAAATCGAATGTTGAGCATTTGAAAAAGTTCATCCCGCAGGCTGAATCGTACGTTGAGCGTATAGAATCAACGAGGATTGAACTTAAAGACATCGCGCAAGATATTGATTCTCTTCAAGATAAGACGCAATTCGACTCCGAGTCACTTGAAACATTACAGGAACGTTTCGACTTGATTCAGCGTTTGATGATGAAACATCATGTCAATGATTATGGTGAATTGCTTGAGGTAAGAGAAGAACTTTCTGAAAAAGTGAACGCTTTCGCAAATATTGACGGTCAGATTTCCGCAAAGGAAAATGAACTGAAAAAAATCAAAAACGAACTTTCAAAACTCGCCAAGTCGTTGTCAGACAGGCGAATGAATGCGAAGAAATCGTTTGAAAAAGCTGTGACGGAAATAATCCGTCAGCTTGCGATGCCTCACGGTGTTTTTGAAATCGAGTGTTCAAAGTTGAATGACTTCTCAAGCACGGGACTTGACAAGGTGCGTTTCATGTTTTCCGCCAACAAGGGCATCGCTCCTGACGATATGACACGTGTCGCGTCGGGCGGCGAACTTTCGCGTTTGATGCTGGCGATCAAGGCGGTAGCTGCTGAAAAGAACTATATTCCGACACTTATTTTCGATGAGATTGACACCGGCGTTTCGGGCGAGGTTGCTTCAAAACTCGGCGACATTATGAAAAAAATGGGGGAGAGACTTCAACTTGTCTCGATTACGCATTTGCCGCAGATAGCATCAAAGGCGAAACGGCATTTCTTTGTCTTTAAAGACAACAGCGGTGATAAGACGCATTCGAATATTCGTCAACTCGCACAGGATGAACGTGTTGCTGAAATTGCCAAAATGTTGAGCAACGACAAAATAACCCCCGAAGCACTTAAGGCCGCGGAGGTTCTTTTGCGTAATTAAAATAATCGGTCTGCCTATTCAATCACAACTTTTCTTGTAACGACTTTGCCGCCGATGAGGTTGACGAAGTATATTCCTGACGGAAGGCCGCTGACATCTATGGTCTTTGTACCTTCGAGGTTGAAGCCTCTGACTTCAACACCTTGGGCATTAAGGATATGCACTGAAACGCGTCCGAGTTCGTAGTCGGTGGCGATTGTCATTGTGTTCTTCGCCGGATTCGGCGTGATGTTCACGTTGAATGGCTCTTCGTTAGCGTCCGGATACGATGGCGCGCTCATGATTGTGCCATTCTGGTTGGTGTAGGTGACGAGTTTTCCGGAAACTCTCAACAGCGGGTTATCTGAATCCTGACAGTTCGGGCAGTTGTTCTGTCCGGTAACGCAGTCGGGGTAGTTTGGATGGCATTGGTCGATGTAGTTAGGATCGAATTCATAGATTATTTCGGCGTTTCCGTTAGGGATGTATTCGTCGAGGCTGAAGTTCCATACCATCGCGAGGCTGCCCGGGCACCATCCGCTGCGGTCGTATGTCCATGTGCCGTTCTGCGGTTGGCAGCCGGCCGGGTTGGGGTTGCAGGTTCTCCACAAATGTTGTGTGTATTTGGTGCTACCATTGATATTGATGTTATGTGTTGCCTCGTAAAATTCGGCGGCGTTGCCTGTGTTGTAGTTGCCGTTGGTGCCGCTGCTCCATTTGTGTCCTGTGGTGACAAGTCTCAGGTTGGCTTTTTCTACGCCCGGGTCGAAGGTGACATTGCGTGCCGGCACAGGGCATCTGTTCTCGTAGTCGCCGAAGGCATATTCGCCGTTCCACAGTTCGGTCATGTCAACGTAGCTGTATTCCGGCGTGCCTTTGGTATATTCAAAGATAGCCGTCGGGTTGTAACCGTCGCCTGTCCATGTCTGGAAATAAAGTTCAAATTCAACAAGACCCTGAAGCATTGTTGTGAAATCTGTAACATCTTGGTCGTCAGTGCATTCCACTCCGAAAGGCGAGACATAACGGAACAATTCCATCCATTCGCCGCGGAAGTTCTTGATGCGGCAGTAACCGACACGGTCGTATGGGTCGCAGCTGCCGACGCAGTTGTGGTCATAGTGCATGTTGATGGCGTTGAATGCGTTGACATGCGTTGGGAAGATGTAATCGCCGAAAACGCTCTCGGTCTGAGGTGATACGACCAAGTCGCCGTCAAATGCCGTGACATTCATGTCGTTATAGTTCGTCGTCACTTCGAAAGTGTTTGATTTTGTTGTGACTTTGCCTCCCGACTGTGTGATGCTCGCTGTCATGTTGTAAATGCCTTCCGCAGTCGGCTGCCATGTCGTGTACCAATAACCGTTTGCCGGATTGTCAGGATAATCGGTTTTCAAAATGACGTCTTCGCCGTTGATGGTGCATTTCACCTCTTCAAATTTGATGGCGTCGCCGTGTTCGATGTATGCACTCAGCACAACCATCACCGGCTTGTCGAAGTTCGGCATATAAACTTTTGTGCCTTCGTAAGGACGGCGTATCGTGATTTCTGGTGTATAGTTCTCTGGATCAACGACATAGAAAGAACGTGTGACAGTTGGTGCCGGCTGCCATTGTGTGCCGTCGCCTTCTTGTATGGCTTTGACTTTTACTAAACCTTCCTCTCCTGTCAGAGTGAGTATGTTGCCGTTAAGTGTAGCTGGTCCTTGTGTCAATTCAAAAGTCACTGGGAGTCCTGAAGTCGCGGTGGCGTTCAGTGTTATCGGGGCGTCGCTGACGAGTTTGTCGGTGATGTTTTCAAAATCAATAAATTGCGCTGCCAATCCGCCTGGAATATGTCTGACGGTGAAGTTGTCGAAACCGCCGTAGCCGCTGTTAAGCATGAAGATGCCGTTCCACATGGCGGGGTCGAATTTGTCGCCTGAACCTGGCGTGAGTCCTGCTGGAATGCCTTGACATTCAGGTACTGGTTCGAATTCGCCGTCAGGGACGTCGCGCATCATGTATAAGGTGACGGCACCTGCGCCGTTGTTGGCGTCGAGGTCGATGGAGACTTTCCAGCGGTACCAATGCTGGTGCGGCTCGAAGTCGAAGTCGGCGGGCATGGTGTTGTTAGGAAGCACGATGCCGTTCATGAATGCGTCTGGATTCTCTTCGTTGATGCCGGTGGTGAGCATGTAGATGCCGCCGTCAGGGCTGGTGCTGTTGGCGTTTGGTTTGATAGGCTCGTAGTTGCCTTGGATAGGAGGGAGGACCACGCCGTCGCCGTTGCCGTCGTAGCCGATGCCGAAGAAGTCGCCCCACCATTCACGCCACATATCGCATTCAATCTCAATGACTCCGCCTGTCGAGAAGTCGAAGCCGTATTCGCTGAGGCTGTGCGTCGTGATGTCGCCGAAGCTCGTGCCGGAGCAGACCGAGAACACGCCGATAGTCTCGTCGGGTGTCATCATTCCGCGCGGGCCGATGTAGCCGCTGTAAATCGGGTTGCCGCCGTTGCCTGCGCTGTGCGGACGTGCCACCCAGCCGTTCTGACCGTTCAAATTAGTGTTGTCGCTGAAATTGTTGAAGTCGATTTCAACAACAGTCTGCGAATAAGTCATTGCTGCTGAAATCATTAGAAACAGGGAAAGTAAAATTTTTTTCATGATAGATGAGTTATAAATTTGCGGCAAATGTAATAAAAATAATGCGTTGAATCTGCGAAATATGCGAGAAAATTTTATACATTTGCGACTTCAAAATTTACTATATGAAGAAACCATTACTTCTAATTATGATGTTGGTCTTTGTTAGCCTGGCTTCGGCTCAGGAGAACAACTCGCGTCTTAACGTCAGGTATCTGAAACTCATTGATAATGATACAGAAGCGTCGAGGGCGAGGAAGACCGACGGCAACGGCGACAAGTGCGCCTTGATCAAAATCCAGACTCCTAACATGGGCGAAGCCGACCGCAACAGACTCGAATTCAAGGCCGACATGGGCACTTTCACGTACAAAGAGAAAGCCGTCGGCGAGGTGAAACTTTTCCTGACCGAAGGCTGCAAGACGCTGATAATCTTGCATCCCGAATACGGAAAACTGATATATCCCATGCCGATAAGCGTGCAGGGCTTCAAGACCTACGAGATGGTCCTTGAAGCAAAGAAGGATGGCTCCGGGCCTGTTGTTGTGATAAGCAGCAACTATGTGTTGGTGAAGGCGACTCCTTCCGACGCGCTCATCAGCATTGACGGCAACTTCTATCCTGACGGGAGCGCGTACATCTCCGTCGATGAGCCGCACGACCTCGTGGTGAGCCGCTCGCTTTATCATGACTATGAGAAAACGATTTACGCAAGTTCAAAAGAGACAATGACTTACGAGGTGAACCTCGCTCCCGCCTTCGGCTGGCTGCTCATTGACTCCTCGCCGGAAAGCGGTGCCACCGTGTTGATAAACGGGGTGCGAAAAGGCACCACGCCATACAGGAGCGACACTTTGGCGAGCGGTGAATATGAGGTGACGCTGATGAGGGAGATGTACGAGAACGTGACGAAGACCGTGCGCGTGGTTGACGGCAACGAGTCGGAGATATCCATCCCGATGAAACCCAACTTCGCCAATGTGACTGTCACAACCGACAGTGAATCAGACATTTATATTGATGGCAAACTGAAAGACAGAGCAACGTGGACGGGCCGTCTGCTGCAAGGGTCGCACAAGGTGGAGGCGAGGAAGACATCACACCGCACGACGGCGATGGCGTTGGATGTCATCGCTGGTAAGGACGAGAGTGTGAAGCTCGACGCCCCGATACCGATATACGGCGCAATAAACGTGACATCGTCGCCTGTCGAAGCCACGGTCTATCTCGACGGGACGGAGATAGGGAAGACGCCTCTCGTGAACAATAAGGTGCTCATCGGCAGCCACGAACTCAGGTTTGCGAAACAGGGCTGTGCGCCGTTGGTGAAGACCGTTGTTGTTGAGGAAGGCAAGATGACGAATGTGAACGAGAAACTCGACTCCGGCAAGGTGATTTCGATAACCACAGGCAGGAACGGCGATGACATCTACATCGATGACGTCTTGATTGGCAAGTCGCCTTTGGAAACAGCGATGGGCTACGGCACGCATAAGGTGAAGGCCGTCCGCGACGGCAGAAAGGTCGAGAAGGAGATAAACGTCCAGATTGACGGCGGCCCGACAAGCCTGACGCTCGAGTTCGGGAAGATAATAAGGATAACGACCGACCGCGACGGTGATGTCATCTACGTTGACGGGAAACCGGCTGGCAGCTCGCCGCTCGATATAGACCTGACATTCGGAAACCACGACATAAAGTCGGTGCGCGACAAGAAATCCGACGAGAAAAGGATTAACGTGCAGAGGGAAGGGGCCTCGACAGTGAGCCTTTACCTCCGTGCGGAGACACCGGCCAACTGGGTGCGCAACGGCGTGAATTTCATGCTTCTCAACGGAGCGTTTTCAACAGCGCCGCAGACGTCGTTCGGCCTCACCATCGGACAGGTGAAACAATGGGGCTGGTATGCAAGCGTCATGACGAATTTCAATTTCTCCAAAGCCGACTTGACATGCGATGAAAACGGTTTGATAGAAGGCGAAGACGCACCGTTGGCATATTCATTCAAGGAGAAGGTGACTTCGCGCTGGTCTGTTACGGCTGGCGGCCTGTGCAAACTCGGCTGTCCGCTGTATCTCTACGCCGGTGTGGGATATGGCAAACGCACGCTGCTTTGGAAGTTGGACGACGGCAGATTGGCTGAACCACCCGGTGGTGCCTACAAAGGTGTCTCCTTTGATGCCGGGCTGATGACACACATAAAAGGCTTCAGCTTATCCGCCGGCGTGACGACAATAGGAACAGGCTATATGGAATTTAAGGTAGGAATAGGGTTCTGTATTAGGAGTAGAAAGTAGAAAGTTAAAAGTAGAAAGTAGAAAGGTTAAAATACATTATGAAAACGATAATAACGAAAATGTCGATGATATGCCTCATAGTTCTTATGATGGCGTCGTGCAAGAAGGATCCTGAAATGCCGGGTGGCGAGTTTGTGAATATAAAAACGAATGAGATTACCGAAATAACCGGTTTCAGTGCTGTCGTGAGTGCATACGTCGGTGCAGGCTGTGACGTGCGCGGCGTGTGCTGGAGCGTATCACCTAACCCGACGGTCTCCGACTCCCACACCACCGACGGCGGCGGGACGGGCAGTTTCACGAGCAGCATCACGGGACTGACAAAAAACACGACATACTACGTTCGTGCGTATGCCACCAACGGCAAAGGCACAAGCTACGGCGAGCAGAAGAGCTTTACCACGCTTCAGACATTCACTGTTAACGGAGTTTCCTTCGAGATGATTGCCGTAGAGGGCGGCACGTTCACGATGGGCGCGACCTCGGAGCAGGGCAGTGACGCATACGATGACGAGAAGCCGACCCACAGCGTGACGTTGAGCGACTACTACATCGGTAAGTTCGAGGTTACGCAGGAGCTTTGGGAGGCCGTTATGGGTAGCAACCCGAGTTTTTTCAATGGCAGCAACCTTCCTGTGGAACAGGTCAGTTGGAACGACTGTCAGGAGTTCATCACCAAACTGAACGGTCTGACGGGGAAGAACTTCCGTCTTCCCACTGAGGCTGAGTGGGAGTATGCGGCGAGAGGCGGAAACAGAAGCGGAGGTTACAAGTATAGTGGGAGCAACAATATAAACGATGTTGCATGGTACGATAATAACAGTGGCTCCACTCATGCTGTTGGCACGAAGTCGCCCAACGAGCTCGGGATATACGACATGAGCGGCAACGTTTACGAATGGTGTCAAGACTGGTACGGGAGTTACAGCAGCGGTTCTCAGACCAACCCTCAGGGGCCGTCTTCCGGCTCTTACCGCGTGCTTCGTGGCGGTTGCTGGCACCACAACGCGTTGATCTGCCGTGTGTCTTCCCGTAGCCTCATCACGCCCGACCACGGGGACAGCCGTTTGGGCCTGCGTCTGGCTCTATAATTCTTGAAATTGCGACAAGAGACAGTGATAGAAACAGCAGTGTGGTGCGAAGTGTGAGAGGCGCGCCCGGTGCGCCCGGTGCGGTAGTTCTTAGAATTTAACCTGCCTTGTCAAGAAGAGAGAGGCGATGTCCTGCTGCGGAGTGGTTGCATGGGCGTCGGCGCCCGCCCGCAGGCGGGCTACCAAGCCGGCGGCGTTTCAGTCTTTAGTTTTCAGT
>JAUNNU010000030.1 GCA_030537295.1 Bacteroidia bacterium | reverse complement strand
CCCTAAAATATAGTTTTTCTTTGTGCTGATAGTAGGATTAGCCTTACTAATGCTTTATATAAGAATACCTAAATATTCGACAACAAATGAATACATAATTCTGAATGAAGAATATGCCAAAGGAGTAATTAGTAGGGAAAAATATCTTGATGAGTTTAATAAGAATAATTACATTAGGATATCTATCATGGATGTCGGGAACGGTTTAATAACATTTTCTGTTTTAGCCTTGGCTTTTATATACGTAAAAAAAATCAATCAGTGGAAAGACTTCCTAAAGATTAAAGCAGCAAAAAAAATCAACTTGTTTCTTTTGTTAAACGGCTCGTTGTTACTGCTAATATTTGGAATTTATTTTTATTACAATTACAGAGCATGGAGAAATGATTATCCTCCTTATGCGGACAGTGTCGGCATTCCGATTTTTTATAATACGCTGTTTTATTTACTCTGTATAATACCATTAAATTTGTTCTTATGCTTGGTGCTAATCAAATCAGACCTTCAAACACCTTTGTATGTGAAATACACAAAAGGACTCATTGTATGGAGATGTATATTTTTTCTATCTTTGTTATTACTAATCACAATGCTCATCTCTTCAGTCATTGATGGTGATCACGCATCGATAATAGGTGATTTGACATTGATTTATATAGTATTGTCGTTACGTGCTGGTAAAATTAAATATTATCTCAACAAATCTTAATCTTTGTAAATGCATCTCACCAATAGAGACATATTCGCCGACCATCTCGGCAACGCGAGGGTCGAGTTCGTGGCGCACGGCGGAGCGCAGCCGGAGGTGGTGCAGACATCGTCGTACTATCCGTTCGGAATGACTTTGAGACGCAACGACTACGGCAGCCGCAACATGAACAAGTACCTATACGGAGGCAAGGAGCTGCAGGACCAGACCCTCGCCGGCATCACGCTCAACTGGTACGACTTCGAAGCCAGAATGTACGACCCCACAATCGGAAGATTCCTGCAGACAGACCCCAAAGCGGAAAAGTATTTCGACGTCTCGCCTTATACGTACTGCCTCAACAACCCGCTGAGATACACCGACCCGATGAACACGTCAAACGGTAACATCACCGTCAACATCGAGAATATCTACACCGATTATTTTGCACCAACCTCAATTGAATAAATCATTCATCGTCACTTCGCTCTGAACGTCGTTCCAGTATGCGTTGTGTTCAACACCATACGTCGTGATCATGGTCGTATGGACTGTCTTTTTTGTTTTAGTCTCTCGCAGGAATGCCAAACGCTTGTTAATCAAGTCTTGATGTATGTCTTTGTCGATGGAATACATGTCTGATGAATATTTCATTTCGCACAGATTCACCATCTTGTCGTCACGATC
This sequence comes from Bacteroidia bacterium, assembly GCA_030537295.1. Classification (GTDB taxonomy): domain Bacteria; phylum Bacteroidota; class Bacteroidia; order Bacteroidales; family F082; genus Limimorpha. The sequence goes on along the minus strand of JAUNNU010000030.1, from coordinate 25,363 downwards.
AATCACCAAGTCAACCTGTGCGCCTTTGTGTTCATCATTGCCTTTTACGTGCCAGCTGAACGTCTCGGTCAGAATGCCGGAAATTCCCAGCGACTGTTTTATTTGCTTTACATGCCACAGACATACACGTTCGAAGGCAAGACCTTTCCATGTTGTCTGTTCGCGGCTGTTGATTGTTTTTGTCCAAAAATGTTCGATGCGCTGCCGTCCTGCGGTCAGGAATCGGAAATAAAACAACGTGTAGTTGTCAATCAGTTGGTACAATGCGTTCTTGCGGCGCATCTTGTAGTTTTCATATTTGCGAATAAATCCACATTCCTCCAATTCGACGAGTGCCTTGTCAAAAGACTTGTTGTCGGTCATTTTTGTTGCCGCCAACAGTTCTCCGCGGCTCATGCCGATTCCTTTTTTGCTCAGTGTCTCCACGATGTTTACGTATGATTCCGGTCTGTTGAAAAGGGAAGCATACAGACTTTCAAACTCACTTTCCAATGCCGAGCCTTCTCCAAAAAACAGCTGGTTGATGTTTTGGGCGGTGCTTAAACCTCGTTGGAGATGTTTCCAGTAAAAAGGTATTCCTCCGAGTACCATATAAGCCTCCACAATTTCATGTCGGTTCATATTCAGATTTCTCCATTTCGCATATTCCTCACATTCAAGCAGATTGAAAGGCTTGAGATGTATTTTCTGTGTCACGCGGTTGTGTAGTCCGCCATGATTTTTCAGTATCTTGTTAATCACCCATGATGTCGCACTTCCACACACGACCAATACTACGTCGTGCCGTGCGCTCGCCCAGTTGTTCCAGAAAAATTCCAAAGCACTTACAAAATTAGACTTTGCCGTGTCCATCCAAGGCAGTTCGTCAATGAAAACCAACTTCTTGGCATTTTGTCGTTGGTCGAGCAGCTCTTCTAACATGTCAAAAGCCTCGTACCAATCTTTCGGAGTCGCCGTTTTCTTCAGTCCGTACAGTTGCAGCGATTTATAGAACCTCGACAGTTGCGTCGTTTTGTTAGCCTTGGCGACACCTGTGTGTTGAAACGCGAACTGCTCCGAATACGCCTCCCTTATCAAATATGTCTTGCCGACTCTTCTTCGCCCATACACGGCTATAAATTCCGATTCTTCAGAATTTAAGGCATTCTGCAATATTTTTATTTCTTCGGCTCTACCTATTATCATGCTCTTTTATGTTTTAATTTTGTGCAAAAATACAAAAAAACCGAGATAAAGTGCGGAAATGTTGTATTTTTTTTGACATTTCCGCACTTTATAAAGACAGAGCAATATCTTCCTTCCTTTCAAAGTATTATGACTCAGCCCCTATCTGCCAATACGAAAAACTTGATGAAGGTACTGAATGTGCGTTCAAAATGCACTTGTGACCGATAACAAATCAATAAACCCAAATCTCATCAACGAAAACCCAGGCCGGATAACCATAACCCGAATGGCCTTCCGGACAGTCGAATGGCTCGATAACCACTTCAACGAAACGCGTTTTTACACTTTCAAATTCAACTTCGACCGGCAATATCGCTTGCGCAAAATCAGCAGGCAAAAGGTCGAAATTTTTGTTGTGAACTTCAGTGAAATTCTCCCCGTCGTTGGAAACCAACACCTTGACAGATTTCGCGTTGAAAATCCAGTCGCTCATGTTGATGTTGTTGTTGAACTTGACTTTGCTGATTTCCGTCTCTTCCTTGAGGTCAATCGTGGCGTCGATGTTCTCACCGAAAAATCCGAGCCATCTGCCGCTTCTGTAGTTGGAAGTGCCTTTCAAGCCGTCAATCAGCACGTTGGCACCATCGAAAGTGTAGTTCTTGTTCGGCTGGTTTTTCAACGTTATCGGTTTCATCGAAGCCTTGCTGAAGTCGAAGCTCGTTTCAAACATCTTGCCTGTCGTGCCGTCGGGACGAATCACAACCGCCTTGAAATCGCAATTTGTATTGATTTTCAATGGTTCATCATATAAAACGCCTTTTACCGCCGGGTTTTCTCCGTTTGTTGAATATCTGATTTCGCCGTCAACCATCTTCGACATGTCTATTTTGAGACAACCATCTTCGACATTCGGGGTGATTTCGACATTAATATCGAAAATGTGCGTGGCGTAATTCCAATTATAAAAATCGTAAAGTTTTGAGAGACGGTATTCGCGTTTCACAAAGTCGTTGTAATCTTTTTGTTTTGGGTCGCACCATTGGACTTCCGCCAATGCCCCGATTCTCGGTAACATCATGTAAGTCAGGAAATTAAAGTCGCCGATGTATTCGGTCCAGAGGTTGGCTTGTGCTCCGAGGATGTATTTCTCTTCGTCATTTTCAAGGCCTTCAGGTATTGGTTCGAAGCCGTAAACTTTCTCGACGGGGACATATCCGCCTATTGTCAGCGGCTCGTTGTCGGAATCTAACGACTGATAATAGTCGAAATACATGTAGTCGTTTGGCGTCATGATTACGTTATGATGCAGTTTGGCCGCTTTGTAACCGCCTTCGCTGCCGCGCCAGCTCATCACCGTGGCATTCGGCGCCAGCTCGCCTTCAAGCATCTCGTCCCAGCCGATGATATGGCGTCCGTGACCCTCGATGAAATTATCCATTCTCGACATCACATAGCTCTGAAGATAATCCTCCGCAGTGTGCTTTTCGTCACCGACAATACCTAACTCTTTGATTTTCTGTTGACATTTCGGGCAGTTCTCCCATCTTACGCGCGGGCATTCGTCGCCGCCGATGTGTATGTATTCGCTTGGGAACACGTCCATCACCTCTTCAAGAACATCTTCCAGAAACTTCATCGCGTCTTCGTTTCCGGCGCAGATCACGTCTTCGGAGACGCCCCAGTGCCGCCAAACCTCGTATGGGCCGCCGGTGCAGCCGAGTTCAGGGTAGGTGGCGAGTGCGCCGAGCATGTGGCCGGGGAGGTCAATCTCAGGAATGATGGTGATGTGGCGGTCGGCGGCGTATTTAACGAGGTCACGGAGCTCGTCCTGCGTGTAGAACCCGCCATGACGAATGGTGTCGTAAGCCATTGTTTTTCCGATGATTGTGCCCGAACGCCATGCGCCGACTTCCGTCAGCTCCGGATATTTCTTCATCTCCATCCGCCAGCCTTGGTCGTCGGTGATGTGCAGGTGGAACTTGTTGAGGTTGTGCATCGCCATGATGTCGATGTATGTCTTCACATTCTCGATAGGGAAGAAGTGACGGCTCACGTCAAGGTGCATCCCGCGGTAGCCAAAACGCGGATAATCAACGATTTTTGCTGACGGAAACTCGATTTTTGAAGTTTTGCCGACAACATTTATGCTCTTTCTCAAAGTCTGGATGCCGTAAAACAAACTGGCCGCATTGGTCGCAAAAACATTGATGTTGCTTTTCGTGACATTGATTTTGTAAAGATTATCTTTTTCAAGTTGTGAGACGTTGATTTTCAGGTTTATAGCGTTTTTCATCTCATTGTCGATAATCTTGATTTGAGGTCTGAACCCCAATGCTTCTTCAATGTAGTCGGCAAGAAATGTCGCCTCTTTCAAAATTTCACCTTGCGATTTCGGATATGTGATTATCGTCTTTGAATCTAAAACAAACGGTGCTTCGTCAGTCAGACTAATTTCTTTTGGTAATGGGACGACTTGATAATCAATTTGTTGAACTCTCTTTTGGCATGAAGCAAATGTAATTGCCAAAGTTAAGATTAATAATGCTCTGTATATTCTCATGTTTTCCAAAATTTTTGCGAAGATAGTGATTAATTGGATTGAATCGAAAATTTTTTTATTTTTACAACCTAAATATTTTGAAATGAAAATCAAATTTATTATTTGTATAATATTGATGTTCAATTTGTTGCAAAATTCGTATTGTAATATGCAAAATGATTCGGTTCGATATAAGGATGAAATTTTCGATGTTGAGGTGATAAAAGATGTTGAATATGCACACGTCATTGGTTATTGGGATTCGTATCCGGATGACAGTGTCAACACGAAGGAACTGATGGATTTCGTCTTCTCTGAACATAAAAAAACTGAGTTGGATTTGAAAATGGACATCTATCTTCCCAAGGACGATACTTTGGAAAAACGTCCGTTGATAGTCTTTGCGCACGGTGGCGCGTTTTACATCGGATATAAGGCCGTAAGTGCTTACAGAGAATGGTGTAGCTATTTTGCTTCTCTTGGATATGTTTGTGTATCAATTGATTACAGATTGGGTTTTCCTTTTTTGACAACAAGAAACATCGAGAAATGTGAATACCGAGCAATGCAGGACGCGCACGCTGCATTCAGGTTTTTGATCGCAAATTCTGAAAAATACGGAATTGATACGAACAATATTTTCGCTGCCGGAACGAGTGCCGGAAGCATCATCATGTTGGCGGTGGCATACATGAAAAATGAAAACAGACTGAAGTCAACCTATCGTGGCGGCGATTGCGGCGATATTGAAACTTCCGGTAATGATTATGCTAACACATTTGAAATTAAAGGGTTAGCTAATATGTGGGGCGCAGTTTATGATTTGTCAATCTTGGAAAATAACAATGTGCCGATTATTTCATTTCATGGCGATGCCGATAAACTTGTGCCTTACGAAAAAGGCTTGATGATGAAAACGGTGTGGGGACTGAATCTCGTCCACAAAAGAATGTACGGCTCAAGTGAAATTACAAAAAAAGCGCAAGAGCTTGGTATTAAAGCAGTTATAAACACGTATCCGGGTCAAGGACACGCTTTGCATCTCGACAAAGACAAAAAATTAAACGAAAATTTCTACGACATACAATTTAAAATCAGAGATTTTTTCTTTGATTTGCTGTCTGAAAAATAATCAAAGTCTTTTGCAAATCGATTTGAAATTACATGACCGGCAATTGACTTCCTTGTCGGTTTGTGAAAACGGAATTTCAGGATTCATGACCTCACTGAAAAATCTGATGAAATAATTTTCGCAATTTGTTAAGAAATCGTTGTTAAAATCTTGATTTTCAAATGTTTCAAGACTAAATATCCCATTTGTGAGTTTTTGGAAACCAATAATTCCAGGCTCGACATTTTCGTCTTTGATTTCTGGGTTCTCTTTCAAAAAAAGATATTTATAAACCAAAAGTTGAATTGACTTTTCAGCCATCATGGTTATATCTGTCTGATTAGCAGCGACTTTTACGTCGGGTTTGTGTACTTTCCCGGTTTTGTAATCAATGATCCTGATTGTGTCGTTGACCTTGTCGATTCTGTCGGCGAAACCTTCGAGTTTTATGGATTTCCCATTAATATCAAAGGTGTGGCAGAAATTCTTTTCTGTTGAAATCATTGATAATGTATATTTTTTATCGCCGTCCTCTCCGTTTTTTATGAAGTTTTTCTCTTCTTTTATGAAGTTTGCTAACATGTTGTCAATCACTGTCTTGGATAGAAAATTAAAACCGGTTTCGGGCAATCCTGAACTGAATCCGTTGTCTTCCAAGGCTTCCTTGTAACATCGTTTAAAATGTTTTTTATAAACGAATTCGAAAAGTTCGCTCGTGATAATGTTGTTTTTGAACTCGTTGTAAAGCAGCTCAAGTGTTTTGTGAACGATGCTTCCGATTATGTTCACCTGAATTTCCTCCTCCGGCGTTTTGTCGTTTATTCCTTCAATGTATTTGAAATAATATTGAAGCGGGCATCTTACGTATGTCCCGATTGAAGTCGGAGAGAACGCAGTGATTTTTTCAAGCATCTCTGGTTTTTTCACGATGTTTATTTCACAACGTTTCTCATTGATTTTCGGACTTTTATATTGAAAGTGATGAAGTTTTACTTTATCGTTATTTCTTGCGTATTCGTATTCGAGTTGGCGTATGAAACGGCTTGGTTCGCCAAGACCTGACATGTCAGCCAACGAATTGTAATACAAGTTGATTCGTTTTGCGTTTTGCAGCAATCTGTAAAAATGGTATGCGTAAACGGCTTGCTGCTGGGTGTGGGTGGGAAGATTAAATGTTTTGCGTAAGTCAAACGGAATCAGACTGTTGTTGGTTTTTGAAATAGGAATTTTCCCTTCGTTTACGCTTAAAAAATGAATCACGTCAAAGTCAAGGTTTCTTGTCTCGAGAAGTCCCATGATTTGCAAACCGTCGGATTCGCCTTTCAGATTGATTGCTGATTGAGCGGCAACCTGCGTGTAAAGTGCTTGTAAATCATTTAGTTGAATGTATTTGTTGTATTTGTCCAACAAAAGTTCAATCCTGTTTGTGATTCGGCTTGCCACACTGATTTGATTCTTGATGAAATTGTTTGAAGAATCAGAAATCCTTCGCATCACGATTGCAAGCAGTTGCTTTATTGAACTGATACAAGATGTCGTGTCATCCCATTTTGAAAGCGTAACATTCAGGAAATCAAATAGTTCGCCTTGACTTTTTAATTCTTCCAATTCTTTTTTTTCAAAATAATATTGTGCGTTTTTCGCTCGCTTGAAATACCAATTGTATAGAGCGTTGTAATCTTTCCCGTTGAAAATCAATTTGATAAATTCAGAATTGCAGAATCTGATGAAAGTCCAAAGATAAATCTTGTTTTCGTCTGATGAAAGCCCCTTTTGATATCTGAACAATTTATCAATAAAATGGTAAGTTGTCGTTTTTTGGAAAGGGTAGCCCATTGTTACCTGAATACTGTCAACGGAATCGGGAATGGAGTTTAATGTTGGAATCAATAGCGATTCGTCAGCCAGAACGATGACACTTTTGTTTGTAGTATTTTGTTTAACTTCTTGATTTAGTTGAATTTGAAGTGCATTTGTCTGGATTGAATTTCCTGAAACGTTAATGATATTTATTTCTTTTTCCTGTTGTTTGAAGTTGTCGCCGATGAATGTTTTTTCAATATTCGGGTGCGCCTTGAAAAATTTTCTCGCGAAAACGCCGGCTTCCTGTTTCTCATCTTGGAAATAATAGTTGTCCAAATCCCAAAGTATTATTGCATTCCCGGCTTCAACGAGACGTACTATTATGTTTTCTTCGGTTTTTGTCAAGGCGTTGAAACCTGCGAAAATGATTTTCCTGTCTTTTGTTTGTTGTAATAAAACGGTGTTGTCGTATGAGGCTATCTTTCTGGTAATCAATCCATAATAACCTTGACCGTTCCTTTGAAGCTGATCACGCAAAGCATTGTAATATTGAATTAATGAAGCGAAGAACTTCACATAATTTGATTCTATATGATTGTTCAAATCCAAATTCCAGTCTTCAATCTCCTTGGCGTTTGTCAAATGCTTGAAAAGACTTTCGGCGTCGATGTCGTATTGGTCTATTTCATCGAAATCTTTTGCCATTTGTGCGGCAAGTCCGAAGAAATTATGGTTGATTTCTGAATTGTTGTGAAATGTGTCATTTATTTTTATCAATTCAAAGATAACATCAACATTGTCAATGAGTTGAAGTCCGCTCCATTCCTCCATGGCCTGTTGAATGGATACGATGTTGGGAATCCAGAAGTTATATTTTATTTGTCGTTCAAGTTCGTTTCTGAGTTGCAGAGCCGCACGTTTGTTTGGGAAAACAATGGTCAGGTTTTCCTTCGCCAAATCGTAATGTTCTGTAATATAATTGGTTATCTGTTTAATGAAAGCCATGATTCTGCGTTTTTAAGTTGCTCTTGAGTGCCAAGGTCGAACCAATAGTTTGAAGTCACCAATTTTGATTTTACATGTGCCGTGCCAGTGAATTTTGATGCAATCTCGATTTTCTGATACAGTTCGAAAATGTATCTCGGCTTGAGTTTGAAAGTTTTGAAATACTTTGGTTTGAAAATATGTATTCCGCTGAAAGACAATAATTTACTTTCAGACGGGAGCGTTGTTCCGCCGTCATATTCGTTTGTTTCAATATTGTATTTCCCGATGAAGTTGTCGTCTTTGTCGAAGACCAATTTCCGTTTGTTGTCGCGTTCTTGCGTCAGAAGCCAGGCCGCTTCTTCGCTTTCGCAGAAATCATCATAAAGTGTCTTGAGATTTATGTCAGTCAGGACGTCAACATTGTGAACCAGAACGGCTTCACTTTTTGAGAAATAGGGCAGAGCCTGTATGACGGCACCGCCAGTGTCCATGAGTTGCGTCCGCTCGTCTGATATTTCTATTTCAATATTATTGAAATTTTCTTTGTTTAAAAAATCAATGATCTGTTCGCCGAAATGATGGATATTGATTACAAAATGATTAAAACCTTGACTTATCAATGATTCAAGTGTAACTTTAAGTAAAGGCTTGTCATTGATGTTTATCAATGCTTTAGGTTTGTTTGACGTTAATTCTTTAAGTCGTGTGCCGAGTCCGGCGGCGAGAATGAATGCAGTTCTTCTATTTGGGTTCATAAATATGATTTTTATGTTGAACAATATGATTAACAATAACTTTTACCATTGGATAATTGTCGTGAATCATCTCCGCGGTTTTTTGGGCGAAAAACACCGAGCGGTGCTGGCCGCCGGTGCAACCGAAGTTGATTTGCAGATTTTTGAATCCACGTTCAAGATAGTTGTCAATGGATTGAAACACAAGCATTTGTGCGTTTTGCATAAAGAAATGTGTGTCTTGGTAAGATTCCATGAATTCTTTTACATCATCATCTTCGCCCGTGCTGTTTTTAAATTCCGGGTATCTGCCAGGATTCGGTAGGGCACGGCAATCGAAAACAAAACCGCCTCCGTTGCCACTGAAGTCCGCAGGAACGCCTCCGTTCTTGTACGAAAAACTGTTGATTCTTATCGTAAGTGTTTCTGAATCAACTTGTTCGTATTTTGGCAGTAATTTACTCAACTGTTTTATTATAGATTTCAATTCCGGAAGTTCCAGCGTCAAAGTGCCTCCGTCAATAAGATTTTGAAGCTCCCGAATCGCAAAAGGAATACTTTGCATGAAATGTAACTTCTTCTGTATCAATCCCCTGAATCCGTATGCGCCTAAAACCTGCAACAAACGCAAAATCTTGAAACTCGGATAAAACCTCATGAATTCGGTTGGGCTGAGGCTTCCTTCCGACTTCGATTCCAAGGTTTTCAGGTAATGGGCCAGCAACTCTTTCCGAATTTCAGCCGGAATACGCGCTTTTACTTGATAAAGCAAAGAAACGACGTCATATTGCAAAGGTCCTTTCCTCCCGCCTTGGTAATCAATGAAATACGTTTCTCCGTTTTTAATCATTATATTCCTTGACTGAAAATCTCGATACATGAAGAAATCTGACGGAGCTTCTGAAATATTATCCGTAAGCAGCTGAAAATCATTGTTCAGACGTGTCTCGTTGTATGAAATTTCTTCGTTGAGTTTCAGAAAGCAATATTTGAAATAATTCAGGTCGTCCATGATTGATGTCCTGTCAAATTTCGGGGTGGGGAATGCCTTGGAATAATCAAGACCTTTATGGCCATTTATTTGAAAATCAACAAGAAAATCTAATGATTTTTTGTAAAGTTCAATGGTTTCCTCATCGAAATTGCCGTTTTTATGGCAGCGTTCCACGTAATCAAATAAGGTGTCGTCGCCGAAATCCGACTGGACATACAAATCTTTTTCATCGTTGATTGCAATAATCTCCGGAACCGGCAAACCGCATCTTAAAAAATGCTTTGAAAATTCAAAAAACGCCTCGTTTTCCTCGATGTTGCTGTTGTAAGTCCCGATCAAATTTCTCGTTTCTGTTGTGATTCTGAAATATTTTCTCGAAGAACCTGATGCAGGCATGACGCTGATTTTTTTTACATTTTCATGCAATGTTTTGGAAATCAATTCTTTGAATATCTCATTTATTTTCTCTGATGTTAGCATAACAATTATTTCGGTCTGAAATTAATTTCACAAAAGTACAAATTTTATTTGAAAGGAAAAGATGAAAAATATTTTTAAAAATGATTGTTCAAGGTAAATAAATTGTTATCTTTGCACCGTTTTATTTCTAATATCAGCATCGGTAAAATGATGCAGGATAACGGTTTGAATTAACTTTTATTATAAACATCTATCGAAGTCCCCAAAGGATGGAGAACTAAAAAAGAAAAAAATGAATGCTGCTGAACGCAAAGAAATTGAAGAGCTGAATGCTTCTACAATTTTACCTAACGCCGTGAACGTCAATATCGTTCTTGGTGAAAATGAAGAAATGTTGTCAAAAGACGAACCAATTCAGAATGATGAAGAAATTGATTTGGCAAATGACAATGAGGAGGAAGAAGAAGAACTTGAAGTGGATTATTCAGGTTTCAACAAACTGCAACTTGTTGAATTACTTGAAGAAACAGTCAATGACTCTGATGTCGTCAAAATCAAGGACAAGGTAACTGCCATCAAGGTCTGTTTCCTGAAGCTCAACAAGGAAGACCGTGACAAGGAAATGGAGCAGTTTATTCTTGATGGCGGTGACAAGGAAAGTTACGAGCATAAAGACGATCCTCTCGAAGTGCGTTTCAAAGCTGCTTTCAACATTTACAAGGCAAACAAGGCCAAATATAATGAAATTCTTGAACAACAGAAAGTTGACAATCATAAACAGAAACTTCAGATTCTTGAAGAACTCAAACAACTCATTGATTCTGAAGAGACTTTGAAGAAGACATACGATGATTTCAGCGCATTGCAGGAAAGATGGAAATCCATCGGCCAAGTGCCGGCTGCCGAAATCTCAAACATTTGGAACTCATATCATTTCCTCGTCGAGAAATTCTTCAATAAGGTAAAGATTAACAGAGAGTTACGTGACCTCGACCTTAAGAAAAACCTTGAAGCCAAGATTGCTCTTTGCGAAAAAGCCGAAGAACTCCTCCTTGAGAAGTCGTTGACAAAGTCGTTCAAACTTCTTCAGAAATATCATGACGAGTGGAAGGAAATCGGTCCTGTCACGCAAGACAAGAAAGATGAAGTCTGGGAACGTTTTAAAAACACGACTGACAAAATCAATCAGATCCGTCGCGAACATTACGCAAAGATAGAAGAGGAGCAGAAGGCTAATTACGATGCGAAAGTGGCAATCTGCGAAAAGATTGAAGAGATTGTTAATGAAGCCGCCACGACCATCAATGCGTATCAAAAGAAGTCAAATGAGGTCAATGACTTGTTCAAACTTTGGAAACAGGTCGGCCCTATCCACAAGAAACAGAGCGATGAAATCTGGAATCGTTTCAAGACCTCAATGAATAGTTTCTTTGAGAGCAAGAAGGAGTTTTTCAGCAAGCTGAAGGTTCAGCAGATGGAAAATTACAACAGAAAACTCCAGATCTGCGTTGAAGTTGAAAACCTCAAGGATTCGACAGAATGGAAGAAGACGACAGATTATATCAAGAAACTTCAGGAAGAATGGAAGACCATCGGTCCGGTGCCGAAACGTCATTCCGATAAGGTCTGGAAACGTTTCCGCAGCGCTTGTGACGAGTTCTTCAAGAACAAGGCTGAACATTTTTCAGGAATAAAAGGCGAAGAGGAAAGCAACCTCAAGGCGAAACAGGAAATCATTGAACGCATCAAGGCATACGAGCTTCAGAAAGACCGCAATCAGAATATGGAGGCGATCCGTGGCTTCCAGAGAGAATGGATGACCATCGGTCATGTGCCAATGAAGGTTAAAGACGCTATTCAGAATGAATACCGCAGCCTTATCGACGGCTTGTTCGACAAGATGAGAAGCAGTGATAATGAAGCTACTACGGCTGAATATCGTAACATCGTCTCCGGCATGAAGGAAGATCCGGACTCACGCGACAAAGTCAGAAGAGAACGTACAAACCTTCAGAACAGGATTCAGAAACTCCGCGATGAGATTGCGACACTTGAGAACAACATCGGATTCTTTGCAAACAGCAAACAGTCGGAAATCCTCAAGGCCGAATACGAGAAGAAGATTCTGAAAATCAAGAACGACGTTAAGGTCCTCGAAGCCAAGATTAAGATCCTCAACGAGCAGTAAAAGAAAATTTAGTTGAAACAAATGGGGAGGGAAGGCGTTCTCTCCCCGTTTTAATATAAATCGGATTATTATGAACTCAAACACTTTTGGAAAAGCGTTCTGCCTGACGACTTTCGGCGAGTCGCACGGACCGGCTATCGGCGGTGTGATTGACGGCTGCCCAGCTGGAATTGCCATAGATTATTCATTGATAACGAATGAGTTGAAAAGACGAAAGCCTGGTCAAAACGCTATAATGTCGATGAGAAAAGAACCTGATGAAGTGGAGTTTTTGTCGGGACTTTTTGAAGGCAAGACGACTGGCGCTCCGATTGCGTTTGTTATAAGAAACAAAGATGCGAAATCGTCTGACTACGATAATGTTAAGGATGTCTTCCGTCCTTCCCACGCCGATTTCACCTATCAGATGAAATACGGAATCCGTGATTATCGTGGCGGCGGACGCGCGTCGGCGAGAACGCTGATGCCTTGTGTCGTTGCTGGTGCCATAGCAAAACAAATACTTGAAAAACAGAATGTTAAAATTATTTCATCTGTTGTAAAAATAGGACAAAAAACGTGCCAAGACGGTTTCTCGATGAAAGAAATAGAAGAAATTCTTTCCGAATATAAAAACAATAATGACACTGTCGGTGCTGTAGTTCATTGTGAGATTCAAAATGTTCCAATCGGTCTCGGCGAACCGGCTTTCTGCAAATTCCATGCTGTCTTGGCTCAAGCGATGATGAACATCAACACGGCAAAAGGATTCGAGATAGGCGAGGGGTTTCATTCTGCCGAAATGTGCGGCTCGGAATGCAACGACTTGTTTGTCAATGAAAACGGAAAAATCAGAACTATAACAAATCATTCCGGCGGCGTTTTGGGCGGCATCACGGATGGCGAAAACGTGAGTTTCAACATCGCGTTCAAGCCGATTCCGACAATAATGCGTCCTCAAAAAACCGTTGATATTCAAGGAAATGAAGTTGAATATTACGTCGAAGGCCGTCATGACGTCTGCGTGGTTCCGCGTGTCTTGCCTGTCGTCGAAGCGATGGCGGCGATGGTCACGCTCGATTTTTTGATGATGAGATAACGGACGGTGACAGTTTATTCTATCGAAATTATCCCGTCTCTGTTGGCCGTCATCCTGAAGGCTTTGTATTGTACAGAATCGCCGGTGATGCATTGCAGAATGAAAATCAATGTGTAAACGCGTTCGGCTGAAACAGTGTTCACGTTCATGTCGTTGTCAAGGTAATCGACGGAAACAATCGGGTTGTCCATCCTGTATTTCAGATAATTAATATTAAAACGCGATATGTCGTTGATTCCCTTGAAGTCGTAATCGTAGTAATTCTTCAGCATTTCATTGTCAATCGAGACTTTTTTCCTGTAAAGGATGATTTTTTCATCAAAGAAATCGTTGTTTGTCTCAAGTTGTGAACGATTCCTCATTTTCATTATTTCAGCCGGGACTTTCTCGTCGGTGATGAAGTCCACGCCTTCTTTTATCCAGCCGATTTTCTTTTTCTTGATACTGATGTCGTTGCGGATGTCAAAATACTTGTCCTTTAGTTTTTTTGCAAAAATCCAACGGGTCAGGTCCTTGATCCTGTCTTTTAACACGTAAGCCGCCACTAACAATATGAAAATCAACGCCGGGTAGGAGCCGAAATGTTTCTGGAAAATCAAAGCCACCAAACTGTAAACCAGCATTGCTAATCCTGCCGCCAGACTGAACGAGACCTGTTGTATTGCCTTCCCGTCTTCTGTTTTGTCGATTTTGAGATATAGTGAGCTTTCAATGTATTTTTTCAGGAGACTTCTGCGGTAAAGCAGTTCTTTGTTGGAGTCGTCCTTGTTTTTCGCCGCCAGTTTATAACCTTGTTTCCTCTTGTATTCTTGCTCTTTGATGATAAAGTCGGCAATGTGTTTTCTCGCTTTGTCTAATGATGTATCTTTTTGTTTGTCAATGGATTTGATGATTCTGATGGTTCGCATTTCAACCTGATGGCTCATGAATTCATCGGTGAAGGCGTATAATGAAATTATGCTCTCGTCATGTGTTTTTTTAGCTAAAGAATATAATTCGCGATATTTCTTGAAAATCGTTTTTACTCCGTCAATGTAGTTGAAACAATGTTCGGCAGCATTGGGATTTTTAATATTTGAGTTGATTGAATTGACGTTGTCTCTTACGGCACTTTTGAAAATCGCACCGAACAGTTTAAGTTGAAACTCCAAGTCAATCAGGTTCTTGTCGGAATTTTCATTGAGGATGTTTTGAAAAGAAGTCTTGACATTGTTTAATGGAATTGCTTGGTTTTCAACAATATCATTCAATTTGAAAACCGGCGTGATCAGTCTGATGTTGGACCTCATGTCTTTGTAAAAACGTTCCTTGTTGTAGGTGTTTTTATTCACGTCAAGGCTGTTAGGCACGAAGATCCAGGAGTTCAGGCTGAAGTCGTTTTTCTTTGAACTTTCCTGTCCTGAAAACCCGATTTTGAATTCGATGGAGAACTTGTCGTGTATTTTTGTTTCAACGTCAATCATTATTCAAATCAGTTAGAAGAACAAACCTGGTGTGATGCCGACCCATTTCAAGACTGTGGCGCCCCAAACGAGAATCAAGATCCATGATATTGTCATCATTGTGATTCCGAATTTGAAAGCGTCGGTCATGCTGTATGTGTTTGTATTGTAAAGCAGCAGGGCGGGTTTGCTGTTGAATGGCAGCACGTAGCAGTGTTCAATCAGCATTGCGACCGGCAGGGCGATGCTCATGGCTGGGAATCCGAAACGTGCTTCGACGCCTAACGCTATCGGCACGAAGACCATGGTTCTTATTGTCTTTGACTGGAAGACCAAGCCGGAATACATCATCACGAAGGTGAGGATTACGTAGAGCACCCAGAAAGGAGTGTCGGATGTTATCCCGAGTCCGTCGAACGCTGCGTTTACCATGGTGTTCGGGAGGTCGGTGGCGTTGAGGCCGGAGCCGAGGGTGTAAGCACCCGCAGAGAAAAGCATCAGGTGCCACGGGATGTCAACATCGTTCCACTTCACCACTCCGATGCCCGGAAGAAGTGCAAGGATTGCTCCGAGCAACGCTACAATCGTTTCATCGATGTCGTGGAAAGTGCCTTTCGTCACCCACAGGAAAAGAACTAAGACAAAAATACCGACGGCTTTGTATTCTTCGGCTTTCATTTTCCCCATGGCTTTGAGTTCGTTTTTCAAATGGTCGATGCCGCCTTCAATCTGAGGTTTCTGTTCTTCTTTTTTCATGGGGAAGAAGACGTAAATACCTAATAATAAACCTATTATGAGAATCAGGAGGCTCATCGGGCCGCAGGTGAAGAGCCAGTCGGCATAGCCGAAGTCGCATGTCCCGACGAATCCGGCGATGAGTGATATTGCGAGCAGGTGTGCGCCGCTGCCGGTGTAGAAGGCGTTTGCGCCGATATTGACCTGGAACAGATTCTGTATCACGAGGTTACGTCCGAAATTGTTCCGGGTGTCGCCTGATGCGCCGTAAATGGCGCAGACCGTCATGAAAATCGGGAGCATGATTGTCGCTTTGACCGTAGTCGCCGATATGAATGCCGACAATATTATGTTGATAATCAGGAAACTCCATAACACTCCTTTTGCACTTTTGCCGAATTTTATCACGAAGGCGAGCGCCATTCGTTTGGCGAATTGTGTTTTCACTAACATTCCGGCAAGGACAAATGAGAGGATGTTAAGCCACATCACAGGATGTCCGAGTTGTGCTAAGGCGTCTTTCTGTGTGGTGACGTTGCAAAGCACGATGCCGAGAATGAGTAGGAGTGAGGTGAGATAATTGGGGATTGCTTCTGTAATCCAAAGGATGAGACTCGCCACGAAAATCGCAAGCATCGCATAGTTCGTCCGCAGGAACATGTCGTAACCTATGTCATTACAACGTTTCAACGCCTTGGCTGTCAATGCGTTCGTGTCGATGTTGTCGATGAAGTCAATATGACAGAACCAATAGATGATGACGAAGGCGATAATTGCGAGCGGGCCGCCAAGCCGCGCCATCCATTTCTCGAAGTTGGATTTTTGCATCTTGGGCAGCTTTTCCACCCTGTAATTGTTCATGTCCAATGGGTCAAAAGTGTTCATGGTATAGAGGTTAATTTTTGATTGAACGATTTTTCAGAATCTTTTTTGTTTGAAAGGCGGAGACGCCGGTTATGACATCTCCGCCTTGTCGGAGAAGAATTATTTCCAGTTTTTATATGGATTTTTCATCAACATTGAGTTGAAATATTTGGGGTCGCCGGTGACTTCTTCGCCGAGCCATGATGGTTTGTCGAACGGTTCGTTCTCGTCTTCAAGCTCCACTTCGGCGACGGTGAGGCCGTCGTTGTCGCCATAGAATTCGTCAACTTCCCAAGTGTGTTTGCCGTCGGTGTTCTTCACGAGGTAACGTGTCTTGTCGATGACGCCCGGTTCGGCGAGTTCGAGCAGCGACTTCACTTCCTCGACGGGGATCTCCTTTTCCCATTCGAAGCGTGCCGCGCCCGATGCGTTGCCGATGCCTTTGATTGTGATGTATCCTTTTTCGTCCTTGACCCTCACCCTCACGGTGCGTTCCGGGACGCTGCAAAGATAACCCTGCGTGATGCGTGTGGCTTTGAAAGCTTCTTTCTTGAAGCAGTCGCACTTAACTAAGAATTTCTTTTCTATTTCCTGTGCCATAATATGTTACTCGTTTGCGAGCGGTTTGTCGGACATGCCGATGACGCGCTTGATAGCCTGTAAATAATTGATGTTTTCAACACCTTCAAGTCCGATGTCCTTGATGGTCTTCTTGATGTCTTCAATCTCCGTTGACTCTGAATTGATTGTCATCACTTTAGCGCCGTTGATGAGTACTTCACCCACTTCGCAGATGGTGTCGTTGACCATGTAGCCCCAGCGTTTCTTATGGACACGCACGGCGGCGAGGTCTGGGTTGGCTTTGACCATCTCCATGAACTCATCGTATGTGTAAGTGTCTTTCGTGAGTTTTGGCATCTCTACCATGAAAGCGGGAAACACTTCATTTTCAAGCATTTCCTTCGCCATAGGAAACTCACCTTTCATCAATGGATTCCATTGTTCAAGGCCGTCAACGGTCTGGACGAAAGTCTTGATGTCCATCTTGCCGTTTCTGATTTTGGTGTTGTTGATGTCGTTTTTGCGTGAGATGATGTATATCTCATCGCTTAGGCGTTCCCATACCTTTTCCGGTACCGGAGCTGAAAGACGTGCCATGCGTCTGTGCGCGTCGCAGAAACATTGTCCGAATGAACGGAACTCAAATCTCGGCTTTGACTCTTCGCCGATTTTCATTTCTTCTTTTGCCATTTCTTTTATTTTAAAAACCAAGAATGTCTAACCATTGCCTTGCCATTTGGGTTGACAATGGTTAGACGTAAAATGTTTGTTATACCTGTGGGATTTCTTCGCCGTTGTCTGGGTTTGCTTCACCTGGAGTCGGCTCGGCGAGTTTCCAGTCGCCGCCGTCAGGAGTGCGTGCGTATGACTGTGGTGCGACATTGCTGATGGTTTGTCCCCATTCGCCTGTCTCGCCTCTTGTGAAGACGTCTCTTTCTGTTCCGTCAGGCATGTAAAGAGCGTATTTTATTGTCTTCTTTGCCGACAGTCCGCTGTGAAATACGAGTTCTTCTGGATAACCTTCCTGTACTTCTCCAGGAACCACAACATCTTCACTGTAGAGGAGAAGATAGCCGTATGCAGGGACGACTGTTCCAGCCGCACCGATCCATGTCGGTTCTGTGCCATCGTCTTTCACGAGATACATCCCTTCGACGGAAAGGTCGATGTCGCCTTTGTTGTAAAATTCAATGAACTTTGTGTCGCCGTTCAACTCATTTAAAACCAAGTTGGTATAGTCTGGCTCGGCCGGAGGTGTCGGGCCGTCGTTCTCGAGACCTAAAAGCGGAGTTGAGCCGTTGACATTGACCGCGCCAGGAGTCGCGTCGGCATAATACCATTCGCCATCGGCGTTGCGGCTGTACGAAGCCGGAGCAGGAATCATTGACGGGTCGTTCAAGTCAATGTTCACCAAGTTGAAGTCGTCGATTGATTCACCGGCAGGGGTGAAGAGCTGTATTCTGACATTCTTCTTTGCCGACAGCCCGCTGTGGAAGATGTGATTTTCCGGAACTTCAGGATGGTCGGCGGCGACATCTTCGCTGTAAAGCAGCAGATAACCGCCGGCTTCGATTGTGATGTCAGCAGTGCCAGACCAGTTCTGCTCGGCGTCTTTCTCAATATAGCAGCCAGCCATGTTGATGGCTTCAGCACCAGCGTTGTAGATTTCAATGAACTTGTCGTTGCCGTTAAGCTCGTTGAGACGCAGTTTTGAATAGTCAATCTGAACGGCACCGACAGTGTATTCCATTGTCGCAGAGATATTTGTCATGTTTTCATTTTTCGCTTTTACATAGAAGCTGACTTTTGTGTCGTTTGGCTGTGCGGGAATCACAGCTGAAAAAATGTTATCAACGTTTGTCATCGCAACGGTTTTATCCTCGGCGCCTGCATTGTAAACAAGTTCCGCTGTGACTCCTGTGAAGCTCTTGATTGTAGCATAAACCGTCACATTATTGAAATATGAAACAGCTGTTGGGGCGTATTTCACGTCTGTTATTGTCAATCCTGGATATTTTTCGTCTTTGACGCATGATACCAATCCGAGAACGATGGCCAATGCCATAAATAATATCTTCTTCATATTTTTAAATTTTAATTTTGACTATTAGATTATTAACTTTACGATTTAGAATGCGATCTGGAAACGTGCGAGAAGCATGTGGTAGTTTACGCCGGCGTCATCTCCGACAACTTGGGTGTAGTCTTTTGTGGCGTTGCCGTTAGCATCAAGGCCGCAGTAGAGTTTGCCTTTGCCGTTAGCATAGCGGTCGTTGTTGACATACTGATAGTTAAGGGCGATTTTCACGTTGTTTGTGAAATAGAAATTGAGGCCAACACCAAGGAGGTCGGCAGAACCGCCGAATATTGCTTCTGAAACAACGCGGTCTTTGTAGTCGTTCATGTCGATGTACTCATACCTGAGAGCCAGTTCGATGTCGCCCCAGTCTTTGCCGTTGCGGACGCGGTTGAATTTGCCGCCGTCGGAGTCGTATCTCTGGCTGCCGCCGAGAAGGAGATAGCCTGCTTCGACATACCAGCCGCTGAAATAGTAAGGCTTGCTGAGATTCATTTCTTTTTTCAGATATGTCCAGTCGGCCATCCATGCGCCTTCAGCACGCAAACCCTTGTAGTGACCGGCTATTTCAGCTGTGGCGATGAGGTTGTAGTCGGTGTTCTTGATGTCGTCGGTGTCAACGTATTTCCTGCGGTTGATGTTTGTGGTGTTACGGCAGCTGTAACGTGTGTATCCGAGATGACCGTTTTCGTCTGACGTCTTCGGCGTGTCATACATGAATGCGCCACCGACATGAATGCCATAGTTTTCCTCGTTGATAGGACGGACGGCGAGTTTGGCGATGTATGAGAGACCCTCGTCCATGCCGTAGTCTTTGTTCTGGTCTTCAACAAAAGTTCTTGTCTCCTGACCTTCAATCTCCTGGAACAGAATGCTGGCACTTGCAAACCAGAATTTGTCGGTGTATTTGGCGAAGATGCCGAGGTGACGGCTTGGCGCCAATGCGCTGACAATCATAGGACGTTCCATGAATTCAAGGTAACGTGATGATGTGTTACGTGAAATTGAGAAATCAGGTTTCATGTTGCCGGCTGTGAATTGGAAACGTTTCAAGCCTGTGTAACGGATGATGGCGTCTTTCAACTCAAACGAGCCGTTGGCAAGTTCCATGTCAACTTCACCATACCAATCCGGTGTCACCTGGGCTTTGACAGCCATACGTGCCCTGCGGATGCTCGCTCCGTTTCCAATCGGGTCAGCCCATTCCTGCTCGCCGAAAAACGCGCCGAAATCCACCTGAACCCTGGCGTCAAACCAGAACTTGTAATCTTTGTTTTTTGATTCAAAAACCAAGATGCCGTCTCTGCTTGTCGTTGACAAATCTTTGACATCTACTTTGTTACCATACTGGTCAATTGCTTGATTTTGAACGTTCAACGCTTTTTCAGCTTGACCAAACACTGTCGTTGCAACGAACATCAGTGCGAAAAGAAAAGATACCTTCTTCATTTTTTAGGAATTAAATTAAGGACTTCAAGTAAAAAAAACAAAGCACGAAGTCCGTTAGTGCCATGTTTTTATGTGCAAAATTATAAACTTTAAATGTAAAAAACAAGAAAAATGTTTAACAAATAAAAAAAAGAGGCGAATTTGTCAATTGCCTCTTTTGTGTGAGATGAAATCTGTTATTCAAACTCTTCAATTTCCTTTATAATATTGTTAATCAATCTGTATTTCAAATTATAAAGGTCATCGGAAATGTCAATCTTGTAATAATGTGGATTGATCAGTCGCTTCTCGGAGTCGTCAAGATGTGAGAGGTTGTCGAGATAGTAATTGCGTTTCTCCTGAATCGTGTTGTCGGTGTAGCAAATCTCGCCGTCTTTCATAATCTGTTGCTGCAGTGCGCGATAGCTGTATTTTCCCGCGAGGAATGTCAGTGAACGCAAGCGGTCGTTTTCGTCACGAAGGGTTATTGTCTCGCAATTTTCTATCGCTTTCGACAATGAATCACCTCTCAGACATGTGACATCGCATTTGAATCTGTTGTTTTGGATTATGCGGTACGTAATCTGGAATCCGGGGTTGATAAGCTTGCTTGAATCTTCGGAGCGTTTCAGAACCGGCATGTCGTCAACCTGAACGAGTTTATAGACGTTTCCGAAACAAGGGTTGTGCTTGCTTGTCGCGATGGCGTCGCCGACTCCGTAGCTGTCAACTTTGCAGCCTTGACGTTCGAGTTCTGAAATCAAATATTCGTCTAAAGCGTTGGTCGCGAATATCTTACAGTTTTTCAAACCGGCTTCGTCAAGCATTTCGCGAGCTTTTATTGAGAGATAAGTCAGGTCACCGCTGTCAAGACGGATGCCGTAGCCGTGAGGATAATTGTCGTCGATTCCGTTTGCCTTGAATGCCTTGATGGCGTTTTTGATGCCGCATTTCAAAGTGTCGTAGGTGTCGATTAAAAGTATCAGGATTTCGTTTCTGTGTGTCTTGATATAAGTGTCAAATGCTTGATATTCACCGCTTACCGAGCATCCGAACGAGGTGACGTAGCTGTGCGCCATCGTCCCTGATGACGGGAATCCGAACTCAACGCCGGTCACGATGTTTGACGAATTTTGGCATCCGCCGATATATGCTGCCTTCGCGCCGTAGATCGCCGCCCACGGACCGTGTGCCCTGCGGCTTCCGAACTCACTGACGGGTTTTGTGGTGCTTCGAGTGACACGCGACGACTTCGTGGCAATCGCCATCTGATGGTTCATGATGCAAAGCATCGGAGTCTCAAGCACTTGCGCCTCGATAATAGGGGCCTCGATGGTGATGACCGGCTCCTTCGGGAACGCAATCTCGCCTTCTCGCATCGCATAGACATTGCCGGTGAACCTCATCTTGGCGAAATATTTCCTCACCTCGGCATATTCTTCTCCTGGAAGAAATTGCTCAAAAAACTTCTCGTCAGCCTGACCGATGCCTTTTATCATCTTCACGACCTCGCTGATTCCGCTCACCACAGCCCAGTTGTTCGTGTCGGGCGCTTTCCTGTAAAACATGTTGAAAATGGCACGCTTGTCTTTCATCCCGTTGTCGTAAAACGACTTGCCCATCGTGTATTGATACTTGTCTGAACAGTAAGAAATATTTAAATCCATGATTCTGTTTTAAATTTTTGCAAAAGTACGAAATTTTTACATATACAAAGAAAAATTAGTACTTTTGCGAACATGAAAGGAATCATAACAATTAACGGCAAGGAGTTGAAATACAGTCTTCTTCGCTCTTGCAGACGGAGCGTGGTGGCGAAAATATGCAAAGACGGCACGGTTGAAGTCCGTACACCTTTATTATATACGGTCAATGACATGACGAAGTTCCTTCAGCAACATTGGCGTTGGCTGACAAACCATTACGATAAAATCGTGGAAAACGCCGAAAGCCAAAACAAGAAATTCATCTCTGGGGAAACTCATTATTTTCTTGGCGAAAAATACGAGCTGAAAGTTGTCGGATCTGATTCCAATTCGGTGAAAATCGTTGATAATTATTTGATTGTCAATTGTAAAAGTGACGAATTAGTTGAAAAAACATTATTAAATTGGTATAAGAAGATGGCGGTGAAAAAGTTCAACGAGCTGCTTCCGCCAATTATCGAAAGTTTCAGGAAATACAACGTTTCCCCGCGGAAATTCACGATTCGTGACATGAAATCGCGGTGGGGGAGTTGCTCGCGGCAAGGAAATATCAGCCTGAACCTGCAACTGATAAAACTCAATGAAAATTGCATCAGGCAGGTGATGGTTCATGAGATGTGCCATCTGGTTTACTTCGACCATCAGGCGGGTTTTTACTCATTGATGGACAAAGAGTTCCCTGAATGGAAAAAATGGAAATCGGAGCTTAAATTTTTGTAATTTTGCATTCGTTTTTGATTGAAAAAATGGTCATATCGTTTTATCATATCTTAGGAATAATTTTAGCTATCGCGATAATAGAAACCGTTGGTATTCTGTCGGTTAGGAAAGTGAAGAATGCCAATGATTTCAGCGTTGGCGGTGGAAAAGCCGGCACTTGGGTTGTCACCGGCACCATCATCGGAACGCTTGTCGGCGGGCAGTCAACGGTGGGGACGGCGCAGCTCGCTTTCACTTTCGGATTGTCGGCATGGTGGTTCACGATGGGAATGGCGTTGGGATGTGTGGTCCTCGCAATAGGTTATGTGGTTCCGTTGCGGCGAAGCGGCAGCACGACGCTGCTCGAAATCGTCTCAAAGGAATACGGAAGGAAAGCCGAGATGACAGGCTCGCTACTGTGTTCGTTGGGGATGTTCGTGAGCATCATCGCGCAGGTCCTTTCGTGCGCCGCGATGCTGATGACGCTTTTCCCGATGAGACTTTGGGTGGCTGCCTCGATAGCGGCGGCGACGATGATAATATATGTCGTCTTCGGCGGGCTGTGGAGCGCGGGCATCGGCGGCGTGGTGAAAATCATACTTCTTTGTCTCTCGGCACTCGCCGCCGGAACTGTCGTGCTGTTCCTCTCAAAAGGCTATTCCGGATTGATGGATTCAATAAAAAACATTTTGTTATCGACTGATTTGCAACTTGTTGACGGATTTGCAACGTGTGATGATGTAAATCACGTCTATCAATATCCGTTCACCCGTGGCGTGTCAAATGACCTCGGTTCGTGTATCTCCGTGATCCTCGGAGTGCTTGCGACGCAGACTTACGCACAGGCGATCTGGTCTGGTAAATCCGACAGTGTCGCCCGCAAAGGCGCGTTGATTTCGGCTTTGATTTCTATTCCGATCGGATTCGCCTGTGTCCTCGTCGGGATGTACATGCGTGCGCATTATATCACCGAAGCGGAGCTTAACTCGTTGATTGCCATCGGGAAAGATATTCCGGAAGGTGTCGGTGTCATCGCGACATCGGCGCAGGCTTTCCCGATGTTCGTCACGAATCACCTGCCTAAATTCCTCGGCGGAATAGTCCTCGGAACGCTTTTGATTACCGTGATTATCGGCGGCTCCGGCCTGACTTTGGGTGCTTCGACAATTTTGGTGAAAGATGTCTTCGTGACGCTTTCTTCAAAATTCAAGGAGTCAAAACTAAATTTGAGAATCACAAGAACGACGATAGTCGCGATTTTGCTTCTTTCCGTTATCGTGGCCGCTTCATTCTCAGGCAGTTACATCAATGATCTTGGATTCCTTTCAATGGGGCTGCGGACAACGGCGGTGTTCGTTCCGCTGACGTTGGCGTTGTTTTTCCCGAAAAGGTTTAAGTCAAGTTGGGTGTTTGCTTCAATACTTGTCGGAACGGCCATGTTGTTGATTGCCAAGTTTTTGCAACTCCCAATCGATGGCATGTTCCTCGCACTCGGTGCTTCTGTGATTTGCTGCATGTTTGGGTTTAAAAAGAAAAATATGTTAATGAAATAAATTGAAAAAATGGGTTTGAGATAATCAATGACCATACTCTCAACCCTGCAAACTTAATACTAAATAAAATGAAAAGAGGTTTTGGAAGTGACAATCATTCCGGCATAAGCTCGGAGGTTTTGAAAGCGATTGCCGATGCGAATGTTGAACACGCATTGGCTTACGGCGACGATGAATATTGCGCAAGAGTAGAGGAATTGTTCAGGCAACAGTTTGGAGATCAGGCGGTTGTGTCGTTTGTCTTCAACGGCACCGGTGCCAACGTCATGGCGATTGACTCGATGGTTCGTTCACACGAAGCGGTGGTCTGCGCAGAGTCTGCTCACGTGAATGTTGATGAATGCGGTGCGCCGCAACGTATCGTCGGCTGCCGTCTGCTGACCGTTGACACGCCCGACGGCAAGCTCACGCCGGAGTTGGTGAAGACTCGTCTTCATGGTTTCGGCTTCGAACATCACTCGCAACCTAAAGCCATAACCATCACACAATCAACGGAATTTGGAACGCTTTACACCATTGATGAAATCAAGGCGTTGGCTGATTTGGCGCACGAATACAACATGTACCTGCACGTTGACGGGGCGCGTCTGGCGAATGCCGCGGTCGCTTTGAACTGCACGTTCAAGGAGATGACGACGGATGCCGGCGTTGATGTCGTGTCGTTCGGCGGCACCAAAAACGGACTGATGATAGGGGAGTCGGTGGTGTTTTTAAACCCGGAGTTGGCAAAAGACTTCAAATATCGCCGCAAGCAGGGGCTTCAGCTGTGTTCGAAGATGAGGTTTTTAGCCGTCCAGTTTGAGGCGTATTTCAAAGACGACCTCTGGAAACGCAACGCCGAGCATTCAAACCGCATGGCGCAGCTTTTATATAATAAGGTGAAGGACATACCGCAGCTGAAGGTGATGTATCCTGTTCAGGTGAACGGCGTCTTCGTTCAGCTTCCTCGTGAAGTCTGGACCGAGTTGCAGAAAAAGTATTTCTTCTACGACTGGGACATTGACAACAACGTGGTGCGATGGCTTTGCTCGTTCGACACGACGGAAGACGACATCGAGAACTTCGTGAAGGCGTTGAAAGAGTTGCTTTGATTGTAAAATTGTAACGTACAGAACGCAATCGCACAAAGCCGCTGAGCACAAAAAGCAATGAAATGAGATAACAAAGACGTAGCTGCGTCCTGAAATTTTCAGATGATTTTGTTCCTCCAACGGGTTAAAATAACAAAGATTATGAGATTTTGGGATGTTTTGGGTGAAAAGATTTTGAGATTTTGG
>JAUNNU010000134.1 GCA_030537295.1 Bacteroidia bacterium | reverse complement strand
CATTAGTCGTTAGTCATTAGTCATTAGTTTTGGATTAATTGTTCATTAGGTAATCGTAATCAAACCGGTAAAACACCATTTCGTAGCCTTCGTCTTCGTACAGGCACTCCTCGACGTAGAGGCCGATGGTGTTGTCGGGAAGCACGCAGAGCGACGAGTAAGCCGAGAAATACGGCACGACGATCTTCTTGTGCGACCACGTTTTGCCTTCGTCTTCCGACACATAGACGGCGACGTTCTCGCGTTTGTCGCTCGCCGGCAATGAGTGCAGCAGCACTCGTCTTCCATTAATATAATAAGGTATGATGTCGCCGTTGCATGCCGGTCCGACGAGGTCGTTCCATTCGGCGACGGTGTCGTTCCATGTCACGCCGCCGTCATGTGAGATGTTGTACCAGCGGTTTCCCTGATGCCTCATGCTCATCAGGATGTCGCCGTTTTCAAGTTCGACTACTTTTGCCTCGTCGCCGCCGACGGAAGCGCGGTTGGAGACGTTCCACGTCGCGCCGTTGTCGTCGGAATAGACCACGTAGTTCGTGGCGACCCATTCGGCGTCTTCGTGGACCGCCGCGACGAACATTATCCTTCCTGTGCTCGTGAGCAGTCCGTTGCCGGAGGCGCAGAACGAGCCGCGCCAGTTGCGGCGTATGGAGTCATTGCAGTCTTTGCCGAAGATGAAATGTGTGATGTCTTCTGGCTCGGTCCAGGTGCGGCCGCCGTCGTAACTCATTGATTTATACGTGCGATTGGAGCGTGTCGGCGTCGATTGCCAGAATCCCACGCCGCCGACGAACACGCTGATGAGTCCGTTCGGGTCGTTGGTGAGGGCGAGGGCCGCGTCGCCGAAGCCGTGCTTGCGCCCGGTGCCTTCAGCCACGGTGACAGGCTCGCTCCACGTCGCGCCCATGTCCTCGCTGTAGCGGCACACCACATCGATGTCCTGCGGCAGGTCGAGGTCGTTGCATTTGCGTTTGTCAGTCAAGGTAACGAGAGTGCCGTCCTTCGCCGTGATTATCGCCGGAATGCGGTAGTTCTGCGAGTTGTAATTGCCGGAACGGAACAACGTCGTCCGCACGAAAAGCGGCTCTTCCTGGCATCCTGCAAAAGCCAGCAGAACCAATAGTATCAGCGTGAGTTTCTTCATCACAAAATGATTTTTTACAAATAAAATGCAAAAATAATAATTTATCAAAATCAATTGTGAACGTATTGTATTTTTTTATAATTTTGCCGCGAAATTTTCAGACAAAAAAGTTTGGAATTTTTAAAGAAAACATTCAGTTTAAATCAATTAAAATTACAAAAATGAAGAGATTATTCTTAGCAATCGGTCTCGCGGCATTCATGATGACTTCATGCGGCGGGAGCCAGGAAAACAAGGAAAACAAAGAAAAAGGCGAAGCCAAATGTGAGGCGCAGAAAGAACAGTGCGACCATCATCACGGCCCTAAATGCCACAAGATGACAGCTGAAGACAGAGCTGAAATCGAAGGCATCATCGACATCATGATGAACTGGGAGAACGCAAGCGACTCATTGAAGGCCGCCGGCATCGCGATGGCAAAGGCACGCGTCGAGAAATGCGAAGCCAAGAGAGCCGAGATGAAAGCTGCCTGCGACAGCCTCGCCCCAAAATGCGAAGGCCACAAATGTGAAGGCAACCACGAAGGCTGCAACCACGAATGCAACCACGAGGGCGAAGGCCATAAATGTGAAGGCAACCACGAAGGCTGCAAGCACGACAGCATCGCTCCGAAGTGCGGTGAACAGCACAGATGCGAAGGCATGATGACAAAGGAAGAATGCGAAGCGAAATGGGCTGCTTTCGATTCACTCACAATGGATGAGCAGAAAGCCGTTCTCTGCTGCAAGCTCCGCCACTGCAAAGGCTTCAGAATGGTGATGCACGAGAAATTCGCTCCGAAACATGAATGCGAAGGCAATCACGAAGGCTGCGAACATCAGTGCAACCACGACGAGGTGAAGTAAAAGTTAGTTAATGTTTTTAAAGTAGAAAGTGGCTGGCGCACGAGGGTTTCCTCCCTTGTGCGCCAGCTTTCTGTTCGTGCCCTGGCTGCCCGCAGGGCAGTACCTCAATAACCGGGTACACGGCACGTGTGCCCGGTAAGGTGCAAAAAAATCAAAAAAAATGTCCGCGGTATTGAAAAAAGTTGTACCTTTGCCGCCAATATGAAAGAAGCGTATTTACAATATAATAATCAACGGGTTAATCCGTCAGTTTTGGCGGAGAGGTTCGTTGTAATTACCCCCCCGTTGTCTAAATCGCTGTAAATCGATAATTTATTGTTTGTTTGAAAATGTCGCCGCTGACCGCAAGTCAGGGGCTTTCGGCGTTTTCAGAGGTTTCAAAAGTTTCAGAGGTTTCAGTTTCGGGGAATCGCTTTCCGGAACATTATGGACATTAATGACATTAAAAGATAAGAAAAAATCATGAACAGAATGAAACATATATTAATAGGTGTGATGGCGTTTGCCGTCTGTGTCCTGCTTGTGCAGTGCAGGAAGCCGGTTTTCCCCGATTTCGGTGGCGGGGAGCAGCAGACAATAATATTCACCACAGGTGATGACGGTAGCAAAGGCGATTTCTTTCAAGAAGGCACATCTGGTGATGATGCTTATAAAATCTTGAAATACAGATGGGCGGAAAATGATGTCGTGCGAGTTTACGCAAGTGTCAATGGAACATTTACTGACGGTGAGTATTGCGGTGTACTGAAGCTCAAGCCGAGTTGCATCGGCGAAACGGTGGGCGTTTTTGAAGGATGGGTAGTGATGCCTTCCGGGATGACGAGTACAAGCAAGGTGCGTTTTTATCATTTCGGCTCCGATGTACGATGGGAGGATCATGCGGCGAGCGTGGACTTCGGCAATCAAAACGGCGAACTCACAGGGAACAACTCGGTGTCTTCAAAAATCATCGGAATGTCGTCGGCAAACTACAGAAGCGATGGCAAATACAGCGGTGATGACTGCAAATTGAAAGTGCAGTTCGCAATAGCCAAAGTCAACCTGGAGAGCTTCGGCACGCCGGTTGTGGTGAGTACCGTTGTGAATACGGGTGTAAATGTAAATGAGAAAGGTGAAGTGAGTTATACATCAGGTACATCAATGTTACTTGATTACAAGGGAGGTGATTATTATGTTGTTTTCGTGCCTGACAGTCCGGCATCAAAGGATGAAAAAGTTTATTCTTTTGAAAACGCAATGAAAATAGCAAGGGTGAAGATGAACGTGAAGGCGGGCGGGTTTTATTCGCTTGAAGGAAACGGCGGCGCGGTTGTGCTTGTTGCGACATCTAAGATTGACGGTCTCCTTCCCGGAAAATTCAGCGTCTCCGCTACAAAACAGGTGCAGTTCGCAAAAGGCAATTTGTGGTGGGGGAAAAAGACAGATGAAACAGTGGCTGCATTTCATTTTGAGGATAACCAATATGACTGCTGTAAAACATGGAATACAAATCATGTAAGCCATCTTTATTGGGTTAATGATATATATATTGCGCAATCGTATCAAATGTCCAGCTCTCTTACAGCAGGTAGTACTACCGATGTGCTTTTCACAAATACGACGAAAGATACTCCAAATAAAAAATTCGAGGTGGATGGTCAAAAAGGAATTTTCAGAGCATTGAGCGGAACAGGATTTGCATCAACAGGTGAAATGGATTATCTTATAGCACGCAAAAAGACAATTGGCGGTAAAGAGGTTTCATTGTACGGAAATGGAAAAATCAAGGATGGCACAAATGAATATAAAGGTATTTTCTTGCTTCCAGATGATTGGACAGGGGAAAAATGGACTAAATTTGTCTATGGGAATTTAACAAATAACAATGTCACATTGTCAGAATGGAAAGAACTTGAATCTGCCGGAGTGGTCTTCCTCCCACTTTATGGAGATCGGACTGGGGGTACTATTGAAAACACAGATGTAGGTAAATATTGGTTGAGTTGCCCGAATTCATCAGACAAGGCTAATGCGTTTCAATTCACGTTTAGTAGCACATCCGCTTATGTGACTGATGTTACGGGTCGGAAGTTTGCACGTTTTATTCGTCTCGTCGTTGATGTGAAGCCTGACGGCGTGGGAGTTGCCAACTCTTTTGACTCGGGAGTGTGGTAAGTCAAATATATGGAAACAAATTCAAACATTAATATTAAAATAATTGGAAAATGGAAATCAACAAGAAGACGGGCTACGAAGCCCCAAGAATGGAAGCCGCGAGCTTCAGGACAGAAAACGGCTACGCCGCGAGCGAGCCTGTGACGAGTTCAACCGCAAGTATCACAATGGTTGGTGGCACACTCTAAGAGTTAAAAGTAAAAAAGTTTAAAATCAAAAAATGTAACAGGAAAATGAGAAAATTTGGTTTAATCATTTCAGCGTTGGCGTTGGTGCTGGGACTGGCACAGTGCGCCAAGAAACCTAACATGCCGATATTCAACGGCAGTTTCAAAGGTGTCAACAAGACAATCACATTCACGGCTAACGGCGGGAACGGCGCGAAGTCGGAGATTTACAACAACAAAGTTCTCGGAGAACTCTCTTTCAAATGGGAGGAGGGCGATGTCATTTACGTTTATGGCAGTGAAAACGGTGATTTTACTAACGGTAAGTTATGCGGCGAACTCGCCCTTGCAAGCGGGCAAGACGAAGTTGAAGGCACTTTCAGAGGTGACGTCGTAGTCCCGGAAGGAGACAACGCGACGCTGCGCTTCTACTATTTCGGAAGCGATGTCACAGAGTCTGAAGGTGAGAGGTCAGTTGACCTTTCAGAGCAGAACGGCGCACTCAACGAGGGAGGCGGATTGAAAGGGAAAATCATCGCCATGGACGAAATTAACGAAATCGGCGAAACCACGGAATTCAGCGGCGAACTCGAAGTGCTGTTTGCAATCGTGCAGTTCGACCTCAAAGACTTTGCAGGTGATAACGATGTCGTTATGAGTGGCATAAAATACAACAAGCTTTCAGTTGGTCAGAATGGCGAAATTGTCAAGACAGAAGGCCCCAAGACGACACTTGGAAAAGCGAACCTTGGAGAAGAGGAATACTATGTGGCAATCATTACGGAGGATGTCGTGAAATTGTTTTTCGACGGCAACGGATGCCTCGGTTCCAAGACTGTTGAAACCGGTAAGAAGCCTGACGAATTTGTCGATGGCGTGTTCTATACTACATCAGATAAAAAGAGCGTCAAGATAAAGGGGATAAAAGATTTGGTGCCAGGTCTTTATTCGGTCTCCGATAATCATCAGGTGTGGTTCGCAAAAGGCAACTTGTGGTTCGGGCCAAAGGATGGCGAAGCTGCTGCCTTCCATTTCGAAGACGACCAATTGTCGGGTCCTACTACATCAATTAGCAGTCATGTGAGTTATTTCTTCTGGTTCACCAAGAGCTATATTGAAAAATCTTACGCAAGCAGCTATAGTGCAGTCGGAGGGTCTTCGAGTGATGATGTGTTTTTCACGAATAATACAGCGACGACACCTAACAGTGACTTCGTCGTTGATGGTCAGAAAGGTGTCTTCAGGACCTTGAGTGCAAATATGAGTAATGCGGAAATGGATTATCTGAAGGGACGTAGGATGAAAACTGACAATACCACACTGCTGTATGGATTAGGGGCGATTGCTGATGTTAAAGGTCTGTTCCTGTTCCCTGATGACTGGACCGGTGAAAAATGGTCAGGATTCAAATACGGATCAAATTCAGCATACGAAAAAAATAAAATAACTGATCTGGATTTTTGGAAAGCACTTGAAGCGGCCGGGGTTGTGTTTCTCAAAGAAGGTGGAAACAGAGAAGGTACAGATATTAAAAATAGAGGTGTGGGTAAATATCATGTCAGTAGCGCAGACGCGAAGACTACTTCTTATTCATTTACGTTTTCGCCATCGCTGGACCCAAAAGCAAAGATTGTCGATAAGTATGCCAGAGAGTATGGCCGTTATATCCGTCTTGCCGCAGATTCAGAATAGAGGCAGTCAACACATACAAGAGTTAATAGCGAGGGGTCTTCGGAAACGGAGGCCTCTTTATTTTTCTCATGGGAAAAATTGTAAAAATACATATAAAAATTGTGATAATTGGAATATTTCATTATTTTTGCCGGAAAATTTGGTTTTCGGTCTTGCCAAAGACGTAAAACGGTTTTTTGGTTTGAAATCACGTCTTAAATAATACGAAAGACGT
>JAUNNU010000029.1 GCA_030537295.1 Bacteroidia bacterium | reverse complement strand
AGACTTATCTGACGAAATTTTACAACTTTGAAATGATAATTTCCGTCGGAAACCGAGTGAAATCTTCGAGCATAAACCAGTTCAAAACATGGGCTGAGGACGTGATAAAAGCACGCACCTCAAGCCTGATGATCCCCGACAACTCAATCAGAAATCTCATTAAAATCATTAGGAATCAACAGGTTATGCTCGATAAAGATATTGCGTTGCTGTTTGGTGTCGATACCAGGACTTTGAATCAGGCTGTGAAACGTAACATTGAACGTTTCCCCGATGATTTCATGTTCCAGCTGACCAAGGACGAATTTGAAAATTGGAAATCACAATTTGTGATATCCAATTCCATTGTCATGGGAGCCAGGAAACTTCCGTATGCCTTCACAGAACACGGAATTTCCATGCTGAGCGGTGTTTTGCATTCGCCAATTGCCATCGAAGCCAACATCAGAATCATGCGGGCATTCGTCGGGATGAGGCATTTCATCAAGGTCTATCACATCGGGGCGTCGCTGAAAGACCTTGGCAAAAAATGGTTTGCGTTTTCAATCTTACATTGCAGTAAAGAATTACTGCTTAATAATATTATGTAAATGAAATTAATTCGTAGATGATGTTTTTGTGAAGAAAATCAACTGTATCAATAAATTACCCCCGTTTTTTTTAAAAAATTCCACTGAATTGTTGGAAATAAGAAAATAAAATGTAACTTTGCAAGGTCGTTTCCTTGAATTCCAAAACAAATGAATTGTTAAATGATTAAAATGACGGACATGAAAAAACTGATAAAATTTAACATCGTTTTTTTGCTGTTATCCTTGGCGATTTCCTGCAAATCTCAAGATCCAAACAAAATAACCGGGTTAAAAGCCAAATCCGAATTCAAAAGTCAGACGAAAAAACTGGCGACGGATCACGAATGGGTAAGTTTCAAATACAGATATATCCACAATTACGACAACAAAATTGTGGAAGATTTAATTATCAGCATATCAATGAAATACGACAAATCTAATTCTCTCGTGTTTATTGCCATCGGAAATGATACATATTACCTTCTGACAAATGACACATACAAAAATCTGGATCACGTAAAACGCAACATATTGGACATCAGAAAAAACAAAGCTGACAAAGATGATCTCTACAAGAACATCGGACGTTACGGTTCGGTCTCAAATATTATGTACCATATTTCATATTACCTCAAACAGATCGATTTCGCCTACGTGTGGCCAGTCAGGTTGTCCATATCTGAATGTGAATCTGTCAGCATTGGTGATGTGCCGCACAACAGATATGTCGCCAGACAATTCGGCGAGGTCATAGAATGTTTTGTTGATAAAAAAACGAACACGCTTGACAGTGTGTGCTCGGTTTTTAAGTATGACGGCCATACAATCGACAAATACTATAAGATGTATGATTTTGATTTCGGGAACAAACAGCAATATATCGACTCTGTTTTCGATTTCGGCAATCAGAAATACAGCCATTACGCGAAATATGATGAGTTCACAATGCCTGTCATGTCGATGCAGACCGATGACGCGTGTGATATCATGGATTTTCCGCTGGTCAACCTTGACGGCGACACCGTCACTTTACGCGAACAAGAAGGCTGGGTGCTGCTCAACTTCTGGACGATGAACTGCGGGCCGTGCCTCGCGAACCTCCAGAATTACAAACATGAGCAGGATTCATTGGGATATCGCATCCTTGAAAACGAAGGTGTCAAAATATTGGCCGTTGAACACAGGTCAGACAACATGGAACTCATCGGCAAAGTCGCTGACCGCACAAACTGCCGCGACATAATGTATTCCGCCAAAAACATCAGCACCAAGATTAGCATACCGTATCTCGGTTACTATTATCTGATTGACCCCTCGAAAAAATTCATCTGGAAAGATGGAAGTCTTGGCGATTATTCAAGTCTTTTGAAAGCCAAAAGAGAACATGAAATTAACATGAAAAAATGACGGACATGAAAAATGTATTGCTGATGATTGCAATGTGTCTTCATCACCACATTCGGACTGATGCAGAACACCTTCTACGGCAATGTGCAGTCGGAGGTGGTGCTTGATGACTTGTTCTGCTGAAGCCGATGAACAATTCCGTTGGCTTTGTTGTTATGCTTCAGAAACAACGGATTTATCAATTAAAACACACAGTTATGAAAAAGAAAATCATCCCTTTTTTGAGCGGCATCATGCTCCTTGGCTTGTTCTCATGCAAGCCCACCGAAATTGTCACGACAACGGTCAAGGAACTCAACATCGAGCGTTACATGGGCTCTTGGTACGAAATCGCCCGTTTCGACCATCGTTTTGAGCGCGGACTTGTGGGCTGCATGGCCAACTACGAGCTTCAATCCGACGGCAAGGTTAAAGTGACCAACACGGGCTACAGGAAAAGCCTCGACGGGAAATTCAAGGAGTCGGTGGGCAAAGCCTATCGCCCCGACGACAACGTGCCGGGCAAATTGAAAGTGTCGTTCTTCCTGAATTTCTATTCCGAATATAATGTCCTTGAGCTTGCGCCCGATTACCGCTACGCACTGATAGGCAGCAAGTCAGACAGTTATCTCTGGATTTTGAGCCGCACGCCTGAATTGTCGCAGGACGATTTGGATTTCCTGCTCGGCAGCGCGAAGGCACGCGGCTACGACACGAGCAAACTGATTTGGGTGGAACACAGATAGCTTTTCTTCATTGGATGTGATGTGGCATGGGGAGACGCTGCTACTCTCCATGCCAATAATGTGCTATAGGAACATCGTCATGTACAACGGCAGATATTTGATGCCATTCTCAAACTCGACGTTTGAATTGCATAAAACAACGGCTTCACTGATGTTTT
This sequence comes from Bacteroidia bacterium, assembly GCA_030537295.1. Classification (GTDB taxonomy): domain Bacteria; phylum Bacteroidota; class Bacteroidia; order Bacteroidales; family F082; genus Limimorpha. Next base: position 23,924 of record JAUNNU010000029.1, on the reverse strand, counting down.
CGCCTTCATTTGATATTGTATAGCTCAACGACGCATGACGCTTGAAATCACGCCCTGATTTTACTTCAATGATTTTTATCCCTTTTGGTGTGGCTACGACAAAATCGAGTTCATGCTTGCTTTTCTTGTCGTGATAATGAAGCGAAACACCTTTCTTTGCAAGTTCGGCAGCTACAAAATTCTCCGTCAAAGCCCCTTCGTTTATGCCGATTTCACCATTCATGACCTCAAACTGCCGTCCATTCAGACTCATGTTGCAGACCAATCCTGTGTCAAGCATATAAAGTTTATACAATTTACGGTTTTCATAGTTTGAAAAAGGAAGTGTGAGTGCGTTCACATTAGTGGCATAATAAGCCATCCCCGCATCTATCAGCTATTGGGTCGGATCGGCGAATTTGCGTCGTGATGCATTCGCCTCAAGATTTGCGATAATGAAACGCTTGTCTTGCTTGGCAAGTTGCGAGGGAATGGCATCAAATATTCTTTATTATCAAGTGATTCAATTATTTTTCTCCTTAACATATTTCAACTTTTTTCCAATGAAATTGCTGCAAAAATACAACTTTTTTCCACTGTTGTGATTGTTTTTTTACAACTTTTTTCCATAAGAAATAAAGCTGTACTGCTTCAATATAAGAAAACAATACCACGCTGATTTCTCAACGTGGTATTGTCATTTTTATGAAAACCCTCAGTTCTTTTTATCTGATGATGACTTTCTGTGTCTTCATAGTTCCGCCTAAAGTCTGGACGAAATAAACGCCTGGTGTCCAGCTGCTTACGTCGATGGTCTTGTTTCCGCTGAATGCGAAGTTGGCCATCACCTGACCTTGTGCGTTGAGAATCAGCACGCAGAGGTTGCCGTGTTCGTAGTCTGTGTTGAGGTTGAGCTGGTTCTGTGCTGGGTTAGGGAAGACCTCGATGTTAAATGCTTCAGGTTCAGCGATTTCATTGACATCGGTGAGGACTTCAACGTTGTTGCTGTAGGTGATGACCTTTCCGGCGAGTTTCAGTATCGGGTTGTCGGGGGCGTCGCAGAGCGGGCAGCCGTTCTGTCCGTTCACGCAGTCGGGATAGTTCGGGTGGCACTGGTCGATGTATGTCGGGTCGAACTGATAGAACAGGTTGACGGAACCTTGGCCGATGTGGTTTGTGATGTCGAAGTCCCACACCATGGCGATGCTGCCTGGGCACCAGCCGGAACGCGGGTATGTCCAAGTGCCGTTTTGCGGCTGGCATCCGAATGGGTTCGGGTTGCAGTTCTCCCAGTTGTGCTGGTCAAACTCCTTGTTATTGTTGACGAAGAGGTGATGTGTCGCTTCGAGAAATTCGGCGGCGTTGCCGGTGTTGTACGTCCCGTTGTTGCCGCTGCTCCAGTTGTGACCCGTCGTCGTCACCTTGACAGATGCTTTTTCCACGTTGCTGTCGAAGAAATAATCTACTGGTGGAACCGGCTGCTGGTTGGCGTAGTCGCCGAACGAGAACGTGCCGTACCAGATTTCCTCGACGTTGGCGTATTTATAAGTGGGAGTGCCTTTTGTGAAGTTGAAGTTCAAAGTCGGGTTGTAGCCGTCGCCGCTCCATGTCTCGAAGAAGAGCTCGAACTCCACGATGCCTTGAAGCACCGAGGTGTAGTCGGTGATGTCGAGGTCGGCTTCACATTCCACCCCGAACGGGCTGATGTAACGGAAGAGCTCCATCCACTCGCCGCGGTAGTTGCGGACCTTCACGCCGCCCACGCGGTCGTACGGGTCGCATGAGCCGACGCAGTTGTGCTGGTAACTCGCCGTGATGTCGTTGAAAGCCCCGACGTGCATAGGCATCTCATAGTCTTTGATACCTGAGGCGACGCTTGGCGTGACAACGAGGTCGCCGTTCATCGTGGTGACGTTCATGTTGTCGTAAGTATTTGAAACCTCGAATGTTATATGGTCAGTCGTGACCTTGCCGCCGCTTGTGGTGATGCTCAAATCCAAGTTATGGCTGCCGAACGAGCTTGGTGTCCAGTAGTCGTAGAAATATCCGTTTTCTTTGTCTTCAGGATACATGGTGTTGAGTATCACGGTGCTGCCGTCGATGACGGCTTTCACTTCTTCAAACTCAATGGCGTCGGAATGCTCGATGTATGCGCTTACGCAGATGACCATCGCATTGAGTTCCGGCATATAGACCGTGCTGCCGTTGAACGGGCGGCGGATGGTATAAGTAGGCGTGTAGTCCATCGGGTCGATGACCAAGAATGTCTTGATGACTTCAGGTGCCGGGAGCCATGTCGCGTCGCCGCCTTGTGTCGCCTTGATTTTCACTTCGCCTGTCTCGCCGGTGAGTGTGATGATGTTTCCGTTGAGTGTCGCCGGTCCTGAGACGTATTCAAATGAGACAGGAAGTCCCGATGTTGCCGTGGCCTGAAGCGTTATCGGCCCGTTGATTGTCAGTTGTTTCGGGATGTCGGGCATATTGATGTACTGGACGTTTCCGTCGGGCATCTGGCGCACGAGGATGTTGTCGAAGCCGCCTGTGCCGCCTTGTGAGTGGAAATAGATGCCGTCCCATACCTTGTAGTCGTTCTTGTCGCCGGAGCCTGGTGTGAGGCCCATGTTGAGTTCGGTCATGTCGGCGATCTGCTGCCATTCGCCCCAGCCTTCGCCGTCGATGTATTCTTTGACGAAAACGGTGACAGAGCCGGCTCCGTCGAAGGCGTTGAAGTCGAACGAGAGCTTGTATCTCGCCCAGTTGGGTTCCTGCCTGTAAGACGCTGATGTGATGCTCGCCGCTTCCGGGAAGTTGATGATCGGGTGGTTTTCGTTGTTGTCGGCGCCTTTGACGCAGAGGCTCACGCCGCCGTCGCCGTCGGTCATCCCGCCGAGGATGTTGCCGTCGCCGTCAGCGTCGAAGCCCACGCCCGCGAATGCGCCCCACCAGTTGCGGCAGAGGTCGAACTCAAGGTCGATGATGCCGCCGTTCTGGAAGTTGAAATTGAAGTCTCCGCTGGCCTTGTGTGTCGCCGTCCTGCCGACACCTGGGCCGCCGTAAGGATAGAAAACTGCGATTGACTCGTCGGGTGACATGAGTCCGTCGCAGGCGTATGCCACATCGAAGTCCTGCGACGAGGCGGCGGTCTGGTAATGCGTCACCCAGCCGTCCTGCCCGTTGAGGTTCTGCGTGCCTTCCGTGAGGCTGTTGAAGTCATACAGATGCTCCACCTGTGAGAATCCTGTCATGACCGCCATAATCATGACCATCGTCAATAATGTCCTTTTCATCTTTAATCTTTAATCTTTTAACTTTTAACTTTCTACTCTCACTCCATCCACCAAACCTTCGTGTATTTCGTGTCGCCGTTGCTCATCTTTCCGATTTGTTCTTGATAATTATCGTAATTATATGTCACTTCTGTCGGAGGATATGGCAGACGGTAATACGTAAGTTTCTGATGGTCAGTGGTTGTCGGGGTGTCCATGCCGCGGCGTGCAAGGCACCAAGCCTCACCGGGCTGACGGAACAGGTCGAGCCAACGCTGCTGATGGATGGCTTTGATATACGCCTCTTGCGTGTAATCAAATTCCGGATTCATGTAAATGATATGGTTCAGAATCTGTGAGGCATACGAGCTGGCGACTGAATAGAAGTCTCCGGCTTGGAGTGCGTCAGCCAGAGCCGGATAGGTGTATTTCCAGACAGGGTTATATTGAACTGTTGCATTTGAATGCAGTTGCAGCCAGATGTAATAAGAGTTTGTGATGCCTGACACTATGAGTTGTTCCGATTCCATTGCTGAAATCGAAACAATTCCTCTGAAAGCTATTTCGGCTTTGATGAAACAGACCTCGGCTGCGCTCATCAATATCCTTGGTATGAAACCGATTTGGTCGCTGTTGTCTCTGATTAGGTAATAGTTGAAAGGTGAATAGAGGCATGACGGGCCTTTGAAGGCGTAGTTCTGGTCGCGTGTGCGCTCGTAAGGCGTACCGCCTTCTGTCGGGGTCGAAGCGTCTTTGATTTGCGGGAAACCTTTCCAGGCTCCTTGTGGAAATTCGTCTGTCTTGTGGTTGGTGTCGAAGAAGATGTACATGCGGAGGTCGAAGATGCCGGCGCCTGTCGGGTCGTCGGAGTCTGACATCTGTGCGAATACTGTCTCGCCCATGCGGAGGTTGCGGTGTTCGCGGAAACTCCAGTTTACGTCGCCTACACCGGTGTTGAGTGTCGCGGGCCAGAGCATGAAACCGCCGCTGCCGCACCAATAGTCGTCGATGACAGGCTTGTAGAAGGCGTCTTTCAGCAACGGGTCGGCAAAATCTATGTCTTTGTCATACATTCTTAAACCGTGCTTAAGAATCAACGAGTTGGCTATCTTGGCCCATTTCTCATAATTGTTGGCATAAAGCACGTCGTAAACTCCGAGTGTGAAGAATTCGTTGCCGAGGTCGGTCTGGGCTTTGTTGCCGAGAAGGATTTCACGCGCCCAGACGAGTTCGTTGAGGAGGCTCTTGTAAATCGACTCCTGACTGTCGAACTTCGGTTTCTTGTTGCTTGTCTCGGTGGTGTTGTACCAGATCTTTCCGGCTTCCGAATAAGGGATGTCGCCGAAATAGTCAGTCACCTTGAAAGTCTTAAACGCTTTGAGTACAATAAGTTGCGCTTTTACTTTGTCGCATATCTCCGGGTCGTCCTTGCATTTCTCTTCAAAACGTTGTTCGATGTCGCGGATGTTGCCCAAGGCGTAATAGTAATTGTCCCACACGGCCTGTGTCCCGATCTGGAAGTTGCCCCACGCGTCGGATGTCAAGGCTCCGAGTTCTGTTTCAGGGTAGAAAATCTCGTTGTCGAGGTAAAACATCTCATTGCCGTTGTAAGTCAGTGAAGCCACCACGCCGTTGAAAAGCGGTCCTATCTCGGTTCCCGTAGGGCTTTGCGGGTTCTTGTTCATGTCGCCGAATTTTTTACATGAAGTCATCAACAACCCGGAAATCATTATCATTAAAATGTATCTTTTCATATTTCTAAATCTTTAAATCTTTAAACTTTGAATCTTTGAATACGTGATTAAATTCCGAATTTAAGTGAGAACAGGAACGCTCTTGTCATCGGGTATGAGCCGTATTCGAGGCCTTGTGCGTTGCCGGTTCCGAGAGTTCCTTCAGGGTTGATGTTGTCAGGCAGGTTCTTGTAGAAATAGAAGAGGTCGCGGCCTGTTACTGATACTGATACGTTTTGGAAGAACTTGGTTTTCTCTATCCATCTCTTTGGCAATGTGTAAGATACCGTCAGTTCCCTGAGTTTCACCCATGTGTTCTTGACGATGCCCGGTGTGGTGAGGTAGTTGCCCCAGCCGCCGAAGTTCGGCATATATTTATAGAGGTAATGAACAACCTGGTCGTTGACTTCCGCCTCTCCGGTCTCGGTGTTGACCGCCACGCCCGGCAGGATGACGCCGTAGTTTCCGAGGAAGGTGCCGTTGGCGTCGTAAAGCGGGAGCCCGTTGCCTTCACGTTCCGCCATGGTTGCGAGGCTCTGGCCGGTCTGCATCGCGATGACGTAGGAGCCGCAGTAGATGTCGCCTCCGAGTTTGGCATCGACCAAGGCATAGACCTGCAAGCCTTTCCAGTTGTATGTGAGGTTGATGCCGCCTGTCACGACAGGTGCGCTGTTACCCACCGGCACGCGGTTTGTCGTCTTCATGTATTCCGTCCCTGTCGAGTTGAGGAGCGGCAGCGCGTTGCCGTCTTCATCGTAGAACGGCCCGATCTGTGTCCCGTCGGCGGCTGTGGTCTCATAGACGTAATCCCAACCGTATATCGTCCCATAGACATCACCTTCCTTGACGGCGATGGCCGGACCGTTGGATCCCCATATCTCCGAAAGGATGTACATGTCGGCGCCGCCCAAACTCACGATTCTGTTGGTGTTACGGGCGAGGTTAAGCCCGACTTGCATGTAGCTGTTTGGTCTCTGGAAAATATTGTAGTTGAGAATCAATTCGATACCTTTGTTTGTCACGACACCTGTGTTGATTCTGACGCTGCTCGATCCTGATGAAGGTGCGACGGGTGCCGAAAGAATCTGGTCCCATGAATAAATGTCGTAATATGTGAAGTCGAGGTTGAGTTTGTCCCAGAATCCCATTTCGAGACCGATTTCAAATGAACGCTGACGCTGCGGTTTCAGCTGGAGCGGCGGCACCTGACTCGGCAGGCTCGACATGAGCTGACCGCCGAAGGAACCGGTGTTGTATGTGAAATCAAGCTGATATGGGAGGTCGTCGCTCGCTGTCATGGCCGCCGAACCCCTGAGCTTCATGAACGAGATGCATCCCCAGTTGATCTTGAACGCCTCCGTTGCCACGAAACTCAATGTCGCTGACGGATAGAAGTAACTGTTGTTATCTGACGGCAGCGTCGATGACCAGTCGTTTCTTCCCGTGATGTCGAGGAACAGCCATTTTGCGTATGAGACGTTGAGGAATCCGTAGAGTGAGTTGACTTGTTTCTCATATCTCGACTCGCCTGGATACAACGCCGTCTGGTTGCTTCCGTTGATGTAATTGTAGAATGTGTAAAGGTCGGCGTATGCCCAGGTGCCTGTCCCCGCCCACATCGAATATTTCTTTCTGTAGTAGCGTTCGCCGCCGAAGGAGCCTCTGATGTTCCATTGTGAATGGAAGATGTTGTCCTTATAAGCCGTGATGAGGAAGTCGGCGTCGAGGGTGTAGTCGGTGCCTACGTCTTTTTTGTAGTAACCGCTTGTCATCCCGTCGCTGAGCGTTGGCTTGTGTTTCGTCTCGTATTTGTCGTCGGTGTAGTCCATGGCGACCTTGCCGGAAAGCATCAGCCAGTCGGTCGGGTCGATGATGAGACGTGCCGAGCCGTAGAATTTGTCGCGGTCGAGTTCCGTGTTATGGTTGTAGAAATCCCAGAATGTCGTCTGGTACATATATTTATACGGGTAATTCTCCCATACTGTCTGTGTTCCGTCGGGCTGCTCGTATTCCTGCGACTCAAGGCCTTGCCAGCTTCTCGGCCAGCTGTAGAGCAGACCTTTGTTAAAGTTGGAGTATGACTCACCGAGAACAGGGGAGTTGAGTCTGTAATAATCGACATAACTCATTGATATTTCAGCTTTTACTTTGCTTGAGATATTCATGAGTGACCCGAAGTTGACGGTGGTCTGGTTGAGTTTGCAGTTGTCGATGATGGCGTCGCTGCGTTCGTTGGTGGCCGACACCCTGACGGAGCCGAAGTCGCCGGCGTTCTGGAAGGATAGCGAGTTGACCATCGAGCTTGAGCTGTGATACAGCATCGAGAGGTTGTCGGGTTGCGGGGCGTAGTTTCTCAGCGAGCCGTCCCACCATGTCATCTCCGTGCCGTCCATCACGGGACCCCACGACACTGCGCCGCCGTAGTAGCCGAAGGTGGTGTTAGTTGCCTCGCCAGCGGGTCCGTTGTCGGAGCTGTAGGTGTCGTGGAACTCGTATTGTCCGTCGGGGTTCTGGTAAAGCGTCGGCGTTGAGAACGACACCGGGCCGCCGTAGCCGTATTTGTTCTGTACGTTACGGAAACCGTAAGGCGTTGTCACTTTGTATGTTGTGGAGAAATCGAGGCCGAGGCCATCTTTTTTCTTACCTTTCTTTGTGGTGATGAGCATCACGCCGTTGCCGCCGCGCGAGCCGTAAAGCGCTGCCGCGGTAGGTCCCTTCAGGATGTTGATGTCTTCGATGTCTTCCTGGTTGATGTTGTTTAATGCCGTTCCCCAGTCCTGGCCGCCGCTCCAGCTCGTGACGCCGCCTTCGTTGGTCATCGGCACTCCGTCAACGACGATAAGCGGCTGGTTGTCACCGAAGATGCTGTTGTTACCGCGGATGACGATACGCGACGAACCGCCCGCGACACCGTCGGCGTTGATGATCTGCACACCGGCGGCGCGGCCGCTCAACGCACTGATGATGTTGTCGCTTCCTGAACGCGCCAAAAGCTCACCGTTGATGTCCTCCGTGGCGTAACCCAACTCCCTCTTCTGACGCTTGATGCCGAGAGCCGTCACTACAACATCGCTCAAGACCTGGGCGTCAGGTTCCATCACGACGTTGATCACATGTCTGTTGCTGATGGCAAGGGTTACTTTTCTCATTCCGACAAACGAAAACTCCAAGGAGTCATTAGGATTCGCCGCGACGGAATAGTCTCCGTCAAGACCCGTCACCGTGCCGGTGTTGCTGCTCACAACACGCACCGCAACGCCGGGTATCTCCATCTTATCTTCACTCGAAGTGACGACACCCGTGACAATAATTTCCTGCGCAAATGACTGTAACGACAGGAAAAACATACAAAAGATTAGCGTATAAATCTTTTTCATTGGCAAAAATTTTTAAACCACAAAAATAAGCATTTTTTCAAACCACCTTGAAAATAAAAAATATTATTTTTGCAACCGTTTAGAATTAAAAACTTTCAGATTAACATGGCAAAGACAAAGACAGTTTTTTTCTGTAAGGAATGCGGCAACGAGTCGCCGAAATGGATAGGACACTGCCCAGGATGCGGTGCGTGGAACAGCTATGTCGAAGAGACGGTGGTGACCGGGAAGGACAGCAAGTCGGTCGCCAAAGATGTTGATTTGGCGCATTTTAAGTCGAAGCCAATACCGATAAAAGATGTGGTGAGCGCAGATGAGAAACGCATCGACATGATGTGCGGGGAACTCAACCGCGTTCTCGGCGGCGGCCTCGTCCCCGGCTCTTTGGTGCTTCTCGGCGGCGAACCAGGAATAGGGAAATCGACGCTTCTTCTTCAGGTGGCGTTGCATCTTAAAGACAAGAAAATCCTTTACGTCTCCGGCGAGGAGAGCCAACAACAGATAAAAATGCGCGCCGACCGCATCGGGATAAAAAACGAGAACTGCCTTCTGCTCACCGAGACCGACACGCAGGAAATCCTGAGACATTTCAAAGATGTCATGCCCGACATCATGGTCATCGACTCGGTGCAGACGCTTGAGTCGCCGAGTGTGGAGGCCGCAGCCGGGAGCATCAGCCAGATCCGCGAGACGGCGGCGGAGATGAACAAGATAGCCAAGACGTTCCAGGTGCCGGTGTTCCTCATCGGACATATCACCAAAGACGGCGCCATCGCCGGGCCGAAGATCCTCGAACATATCGTCGATACGGTGCTTCAGTTCGAGGGCGACCGTCACTACGGCTTCCGGATCCTGCGCACGGTGAAGAACCGCTTCGGCTCGTCGTCGGAACTCGGCATCTTCGAGATGAACGCCGGCGGGCTGCGTGAGGTGACGAACCCGAGCGAGATTCTGCTCTCACAGCGTGACTCCGATGTCAGCGGCATCGCCATCGCCGCCATGGTGGAAGGGATGCGCCCGATGCTCATAGAGACGCAGGCGTTGGTGAGCACTGCGGCTTACGGCACGCCGCAACGTTCGTGTACTGGCTTCGATATCAGAAGGTTGAACATGCTTTTGGCGGTTTTGGAGAAACGCGCCGGATTCCGTCTCGGCGCCAAAGACGTGTTCCTGAACATCGCGGGCGGCCTCCGTGTGGAGGACCCGGCCATCGACCTCGCTGTCATGGCGGCGGTGCTGTCGTCGAGCGAAGACGTCCCGCTTGACGGACGCACGGCCTTCGCCGCCGAAGTCGGGCTGTCGGGCGAGGTGCGCGCCGTGAACAGAGTGGAGGCTCGCATAGCGGAAGCCGACAAACTCGGTTTCAACAGAATCTTCATCTCAAAATACAGCGCAAAAGGCCTCGACCTTAGCAAATACAACGTTGAAGTCGTGCCGGTGGCGACGATAGGGGAGCTGTACAAGAGACTGTTTTGAAAAAAATACTGCTAATGTAAAATATTATATGTATTTTTGCAGTAAAAATTTAAAATATGGCACAATCGACAATAACATTCAGAGTTGAAGACAATTTGAAAAATGATTTTGAAACGTTATGCAACGAATTTGGTTTTAATTACACTGCCGCTTTTACTGTTTTTATGAAGGCTGTAGTGCGGGAAAAGCGTATTCCATTTGAGATAAAAGCTTCTCAATCAATGAGAAACACCAAAGCATGGGAGTCGTTTTTAACAATGCGCCAGCAAGTTGCCGATGAAGGATTGCAGGATTTGTCATTGGATGAAATCAATGAGATCATTAAGGAAGTTCGCGATGGAAAATAACGTTTTTGCAGTTATTGATACGAATGTCTTGGTGTCGGCATTGCTGTCTAAAGATTTAAATGCCAATACTATACAGGTTATTAAGGCAATAATCGACATGAGAATTACGCCGATTTACAATGATGAAATATTTCAGGAGTACGAAGATGTCCTTTCACGTGACAAATTTCATTTTACGGAAGAAAATATCATAAATTTTTTGTCAATCTTTAAGAGTAATGGAATAAACGTGAATAGAACCAAAGTTGAAGAAGAAATATTTCCAGATCCGAAAGACATCGTATTTTATGAAGTTGCGATGTCAAAAGAAGATGCTTTTTTAGTCACCGGCAATATCAAACATTTTCCCACGAAACCATTTGTCGTAACACCAGCACAAATGATGGCGATTCTTAATCAATAGCTACCTGAATTGAAAAAACTCGTGCAACTTGTGTTAAAAAATCATCGCCCTGTTGTCATCGATATGCCCTGCCGGAAAATCACAGATGACCTGATAATCATAGTCTTTCACTTTCTCTAAAATGATTTCTTTCGCGGTCATGCCGAATGGAACGGCGTTGTCGTGCATCTGCGTGAACGCCCCGACAACCAGGCCTTTCAGATGAGCGAGCTTCCCGGCTCGTTTCAACGCCGTCATCATGCGGTCGATGTGGTAGAGGTATTCGTCCAAGTCCTCGATAAACAGCCACTTGCCGTCGGTGTCGGGAAACAAATCAGAGCCAAGCATTGAATACAGAACCGAGAGGTTTCCGCCGACAATCTCTCCATTTACACAATCTGTTTTGCGCTTTTTACCAGTCAAAGCGTCGTATAATGAATCAAGCGATTCTTTGGTGTTGTTCGGGAAATTTATCGGCATCGTGGCGTGAATGCTCTGATAGCCAAGCTGTTGCATCTTAGCGTGAAGCACCGTCACGTCGCTGTAGCCGACAATCCATTTCGGGTGTTTCTCAAATTCCGTGAAGTCGAGTTTGTCGATTATCCTTATCGTCCCGTAGCCTCCTCGGACGCATAAGATGGCGGCGATGTCGGCGCGGTCGAGATAGTCTTGAAGCACCGATGCGCGGAAGTCGTCATCGCCTGCAAGTTGATGATATTCAGCAAATAAGCGGTCATCATAAACAGGGATGAAGCCTTTGTCTTTTATCCAATCGACGGCGCATTTTATCTCTTCGCGGCTGATTTTCCGTGCCGGTGCGACCAATGCAATTTTTGAATTTATTGTCAGATATTCCGGTGAAATCATGTTCAAATTTTTTCCAAAAATAGATAAAATTTAAAAATGACATTTAATTTTGAACAATTTTTTAAAATATGTGTTATAGTGTCGAGAATGTTCATAACTTTGCAAATCGAATTTTGAAATGAAAAAACATCTCGTACATATCATTGTCGCCATAGCCACGTGCTTGGTTATCAACATGATGTATCCGTATTTGACGCAAAATGAAGTGTCGGCGGATATTAGTGGCGATGTGCGTGACATGATGGAGACGTCGTTCAACGCGCCGCATGGTGAGATGACAGCCCCGTATTTTCAGAATTCAATTCCTGCGCCGCACGTCCAGTTCACGACGCTGAAAAAAGTCCAAACCACGACCAACAACACCGTGATTCCAAAACGGTACCCAATCAATTTCAAGTTTTTCGGACCAAAAACCTCACCGCAGTCGCTGTGCTGCTTCGCCTCGCCCAACGATTTCTTCGTGGTAATGCTGAGGCATCTGATAATTTGATAAAGGGTTAGTGATTAGATATAAGAGAATATTTCATTATGCGATGGCTTAATGCTGTTGCAATTAATCAATTTGTCAAATTTTAATTTTATGAATACTATAACAATTTTAGCAGAAAATATAAACAATTGCGATCTCCCTGATGTGGAGAAAAAAACAAATATAACTTCTATAATATCAGGTGTCGTCCTTTTGATTTTGGCCGTCACATTGTTCATTTTGTCAGGCAAAGTGGAAAGTAATCTTGGTTCTTCAACAGAGATATTTTTCGGTGTCATAGCCATCGGCATAGCACTGTATTTGTTTTTCGCACAGAGAGAAAAGATGATAGACATCACGACTAATTCTGTGGTGTCGAAAGACCGTATCTTTTATAATGCCAATGACTTTCATGAAATAAAAGTAGCTTTGGCGAACAAATCGTTCAGCGGATTGCGTAATGTGCAAAGGCAGTCAGACGGCAACGTCCAATTGATTTTCTATTTTTCATTCGACAGAAACTATATCGCCGTGCAGGTGCATAAATACGAGCCGTTTGAATACAAACCGTGTTCCGAAATCTATGTATTCCGCGGTGATGATGCGGAAAAACTTATTGAAGAATTGAAAGCATAAATAAATTAAAAAATTGTGTATAAATTCAAATAGTTGATGTTTATCATTTATTGAAAAAAAAGTGCTGTCATCACGATGGCACTTTTTCAATTTAAAAACTTTAAATTCAATATTTGTTAGATTTGTTGCAGCAGGCACTTAACATCAACGCCGCCGTGATTATTGCCAAAATATTTCCCGTTTTCCAAAGTGATTTTTAGATGTAGAAAATATTTTGAAAAGTTTTGTGAAGTTATTGAAAATTTAAGTCGGACGTTGAATTTTTTTTTATAATTTTGCAAATTAATAAAATTTGGAAAATAAATCAACGTTAATAACAAAACCGGTTTCGGTACATATCATTAATTATGACAAAAGACGAAAAATTTGTTGAGGAAGGCTTGACCTACGACGATGTATTGTTAATTCCAGCTTACAGCGACATTATTCCCCGCGATGCGGATTTGAGAACAGATTTCTCGCGTCGCATCAGGCTTAACATCCCTATTGTGACGGCGGGCATGGACACGGTGACGGAGGCTCCGATGGCGATTGCGATCGCACAGGAAGGCGGCATTGGTGTCTTGCACAAAAACATGACAATCGAGCAGCAGGCCGCCGAGGTCACCAAGGTGAAACGTGCCGAGAACGGCATGATTATCAATCCGGTGACGATAAAAGAAGGCGCACTTGTCTGCGACGCCTTGAAGATTATGAACGAGTATCACATCGGCGGCATTCCGGTGGTCAACGACGAGAACATCTTGGTCGGCATCGTCACCAACCGCGACCTTCGTTTTGAACGCCGCACCGACCGCCCGATTTCGGAAGTCATGACGAAGGAGAACCTTGTCACCACGACAGAGTTCACGGACTTCGCCACGGCGGCCGAGATTCTCCAGGAACACAAGATCGAGAAGCTCCCTGTCGTTGACAAGCAGAACCATCTCATCGGACTTATCACTTACAAAGACATCATCAAGCTCAAGACGAAACCGAACGGTGCGAAGGATTCTCTCGGACGCCTGAGGGTGGCCGCCGCCGTCGGTATCACATATAACACCATGGAGCGCGCGCAGGCTCTCGTTGACGCCGGCGTTGACGCGATCGTCGTTGACACCGCGCACGGACATTCACAGAACGTGTTCAACGTGACGAAGGAGCTGCGTAACAGATTCCCTAACATAGACTTAGTCATCGGTAACATCGCGACAGCTGAGGCAGCGCGCGCGCTTGCGAAACTCGAAGTCGATGCCATCAAGGTCGGAATAGGGCCGGGTTCCATCTGCACCACACGTATCATAGCGGGCATCGGCGTGCCGCAGCTCACGGCGGTGTATAACGTCGCACAGGCTCTTCAAGGCTCCGGCATCCCGGTCATCGCCGACGGCGGCATCCGTTACACCGGCGACATCGTGAAGGCGATAGCGGCGGGCGCATCCACAATCATGGCGGGGTCGTTGTTCGCGGGCGTGAACGAGTCACCGGGCGAGACGATTATCTTCGAAGGCAGGAAATACAAGACATACCGCGGCATGGGTTCGCTCGAAGCGATGCAGAAAGGCTCGAAGGACCGTTACTTCCAGGATATGGAGGACGACATCAAGAAGCTCGTTCCGGAAGGCATCGTGGGACGCGTCCCTTACAAAGGAAGCCTCTCGGAGGTTGTATATCAGCTGGTCGGCGGTCTCCGCGCCGGAATGGGTTATACAGGCTCACACACCATCGAGGAACTGCATAACGCCCGTTTCATCAAGATCACGGCTTCGGGAATGCGCGAGAGCCATCCGCACGACATCACAATCACCCGCGAGTCGCCTAACTACAGCACGAAATCGTAATTTTGGTGAAGCAGGAGAACCGCGTCAGCGGTTTCACATCCGTAGAAGGTGAACGAAATTGATTAATAATGAGAAACCGCACGGCGGTTTATAAAATGTAAATATGAAAAAATTAAGAGTTTTAGCATTAATGTTGGCAATGATGCCGGCGATTGTTTCAGCCCAGGGCTGGAAATCAGAGACCATGATGACCATCGGCGACAAGCAAATCACCGCGGGTGAGTTCATGGGGATATACGAAAAGAACAACGTCAACGGCGAGGTTCTCGACAAGAAGTCTGTTGACGAATATCTCGACCTGTTCACGACATTCAAGCTGAAAGTCATTGAGGCGCAGAATCAGGGGATGGACACAGCCGCCAAGTTTGTCAAGGAGTTGAACGGTTACCGCAAGCAGCTCGCCAAGCCTTATTTCTCTAATGACGAGGCGACGGAATATCTCGTTGAGGAGGCTTACGAACGCATGAAATGGGACATCAGCGCGTCGCACATCCTGATAAAATGTGACGAGCACGCTGTCCCCGCCGACACCCTCAAGGCTTACAACAAAGCCATGAAAATCCGTGAGCGTATCATGAAAGGCGAGGATTTCAACGATGTGGCCGTTGAGGTCTCCGACGACCCTTCAGCCCGCGACCACAAAGAAATTCCGGGCAAACAACGCGCTTACAAGGGCAACCGCGGATACCTCGGATATTTCAGTGCGTTCGACATGGTGTATCCGTTTGAGACAGGAGCATATAACACAAAAGAAGGCGAGATTTCGATGCCAGTGCGTTCGAGCTTCGGATACCATATCATCAAGGTGGACAGCAAGACACCGGCCTTCGGAACCATCAAGGCGGCACACATCTTCCTTTCTGTTGACGAAAATGATCCCGCCAAGGCCGACTCAATCGTCAAAGAGAAAATCAACAACATTTATAATGAAATCGATAAGGACGGGAAAAACTGGCATGTCATCGTGAGGAAATACACGGATGACAGAGGCACCGTCGCCAACAACGGACTGCTTACTCCTTTCAGGGTCAGCCAGATCGTCCCTGAATTTATCGAAACACTCAAAGGCTTGAAAGAAAACGAGATATCAAAGCCTATCAAGACAAATTATGGTTATCACATAGTGAGATACGTGTCTTCGTCAGGAATAGACAATTTCGACAATGAGAAAGAAAACATCAAGAAACGCGTTGAAAAAGACATGCGCGCCAACGTCAGCGACGAGGTGGTTCTGAAACGTCTTAGGAAAGAAAACAAATTCAAGGAGTACGTCAAGGTTAAGGATAAATTTATCGCAACGGTTGACAGCACCCTCAATGACGGAGCTTTTGTGGTCTCCAACACTGTTGATGTGAACAAGGCTCTTTTCAGACTTAATAAAGACAACTTCACGATTCAGGATTTCATCGGCTATATCGAGAAAAACCAGAAACAGGAACCGTTCCTTTCACCGGAGGCATACGCCTACACTCTTTACGACAGGTTTGTGAGAGAGACGGTTTTCGCATACGAAGACTCACATCTTGAAACGAAATATCCGGAGTTCGACATTCTCGTCAAGGAATATCATGACGGCATACTGCTCTTCGACCTCATGGAGAAAGAAGTGTGGAACAAAGCAACGAAAGACACCGCCGGCCTCAACAACTATTACGAAAAGCACAAGAGTGAGTACATGTGGGGCGAACGCGTGAAGACGGTTGTCGTCACCACCACGAAACCGGAATTGGTTGACACCTTGAATTATTTTTTAGATGAAAGGCTCACGGCAGATTCCATCAGGTCAATCATCAAGTCCGACAAGAATTTCTCGGGCGTTTCTGTGAAGACGACGTTTTTCCAGAGAGGCGACAACGAAGACATCGATGCTGTTGAATGGTTCCCTACCACACAGATTCAGGTTTCTTCAACAGTTGACAAGACAATCTATCTATACAAGATGCTTGAAATCCGCCAGCCGGAGCCGAAGACATTCAAAGAGGTGAGAGGTATCATCACTTCAGCATATCAGGCACAGCTTGAACAGAACTGGATTAACGAGCTTAAAGTGAAATATCCGGTTGCCGTCAACGAAACTGTTTTGAACAAAGTCAGGGGATATTACGACAAATGATGAAGAGATTGGGGTTTTGGCTGCTTTTTTGTGCCGTTTTGACTTCTTGTCAGAATTTTTACAAAAAAGCCAACGGCGACAAAATTGTGGCGACGGTTTACGGCAGGAATCTGTATCAGTCGGACCTGAAAGCTGTCATGTATGACGGCATCAGCACTAACGACAGCATCGTCAATGCCCGGTCGTTCATCGACACGTGGGTTCGCCGCCAGCTCCTTATCCATCAGGCGGAAGCCAACCTGAGCAAAGAACAGCTTGACTTCTCGCAACAAATCGAAGACTATCGTAACTCACTGATTATCTTCAGATATGAAAGTGAATTGGTTGAACAGAATCTCGACACTGTCGTTTCGGAAGAAGAAATAATGGCCTATTGCGGAGCCGACACACTGTCGGTTGACAAAAAAGCAATTCGTTATATCTTGTTGAACAAGAGGAAGAAAGACTTCCTGAAAAAGATGAATGACGGGCTTTACAACAAGGCGGTGAAGGAACGTGCATTCGATATTTATTAATTTACAATTATGAAATTAAGACGTTTTTTAATTATTGCGATATTGCTTACCTTCTGTAAAACAAACGTTTACGCACAGGAAGCGCAAGTTATCGACAGGGTTGTGGCTGTCGTCGGACAGAACATCATCCTGCAATCTGACATAGAGCAACAGTACATGCAATATCGTCTTCAGGGCGGCATAAAAGGAAGCGCGCACAGCATCAGATGCCGGATTCTTGAAGATTTGCTTTTCCAGAAACTTCTGCTCAATCAGGCTGAACTTGACAGTATCGAAATCACTCAGGAGCAGATTGAAAATGAAGTGAGTCAGAGGATAAAATATTTTGTCTCGCAGCTCGGTTCCGAGGAGGCTTTGGAGAAGATGTACAGCAAGACGATGGCTGAAATCAAGGAGGAGATGACAACTATCTTGAAAAACAAGTATCTCTCCGACCAGGTCCAGGCAAAGATTGTCGAAGGCGTTTCCGCGACACCTGGCGATGTCCGTGATTTTTACAGAGAAATACCAAAGGACTCGATACCGATGATAAACTCTGAATACGAAATCGCCGAATTGGTGAAGAAACCGCCTATCACCTTGGATGAGAAACTCGCGGTGAAGGACAAACTTTACCAATTAAGAACCAGGATATTGAAGGGCGAGAGATTTTCCACGATGGCGCTTTTGTATTCCGAAGACCCCGGCTCGGCGAAGAAAGGCGGCGAACTCGGATTCCACGGAAGAGGCGAGTTCGCACCGGAATTTGAGGCGACGGCGTTCACTTTGAAAGAAGGTGAAATATCGGAAGTCATTGAAACAGAGTTCGGTTTCCATATCTTGCAACTCATCGAACGTCGCGGCGACTATGTGAACGTGCGTCATATCCTGATGACGGTGAAGGTGTCGCCGGAAGCCTTGCAGAAGGCTTATTTGGAATTAGATTCAATAGCGAATCTCATCAGAAACGACAGCATGACATTCGACGAGGCGGTGAGGAAGTT
The DNA here is from genome assembly GCA_030537295.1 of Bacteroidia bacterium. Lineage (GTDB taxonomy): Bacteria > Bacteroidota > Bacteroidia > Bacteroidales > F082 > Limimorpha. The sequence goes on along the minus strand of JAUNNU010000029.1, from coordinate 5,961 downwards.
CAGCGATGAAGACGACAAGGTGAGCGGGGGCGTTCTCGTAAACGAGATGACCGGAAGCACGTTGTTCGCGCCGGAAGACCTCGACCAGTCGGTCTCCGTTGTCATCAACCGACTCGCTGTCGGCGAGGTGAGCGGACCCGTCCCGATGAAAACGAAAAAAGACAAGGACGCTTACAGGTTGCTGCTTATCAAGAAGAAAACGAAACCGCACAAGGCGAACTTGAAAGATGACTATGCGCTGATTCAGCAATGGACAATGCAGAAAAAACGCGAGGAGGCTGTCAACAAATGGATTAAAGCGAAGTCGAACAAGTCATTCGTGAGTATCTGCGATGATTTCTGCGACTGCGAATTCCAATTTGACTGGAATGTTTCAAAATAATTCGGAGATGTACAATTCAGATGTAGAAGGCGCAAAAGCCTTGGTTGAAAAATATAATTTACTGAAAAAGGAAATCGGCAAAGTCATAATCGGACAGAACGATGTGATTCATGACACGATTTTGTCTATCTTCTGTCAGGGTCACGTGCTTTTGGTTGGTGTTCCTGGTTTGGCAAAAACATTGTTAATCAATACAATAGGACAGGCGTTGGGATTGAGTTTCAGTCGTATCCAGTTCACTCCCGACCTGATGCCGTCGGATATTGTGGGAACTGAAATCCTCGATGAGATGCGTCAGTTCAAGTTCGTCAAAGGTCCGGTTTTCGCGAATATCGTTCTGGCTGACGAAATCAACAGGACTCCGCCTAAGACACAGGCGGCGTTGCTTGAGGCGATGCAGGAGAAGAACGTCACCGTTTCAGGCAAGACATACCGGCTCGGCACGCCGTTTTTCGTACTCGCCACGCAGAACCCGATAGAGCAGGAGGGCACGTATCCGTTGCCGGAAGCGCAGCTCGACCGTTTCATGTTCAACCTCAATCTCGATTACCCTACTTATGAAGAGGAAATCGCCGTCGTGAAAAGTACCACGACACCTTTTAATAATAAGGTGGAGGCGGTGATGAACGCCGAGGAGATTTTGTATTTCCAGCAGCTCGTGCGTCGTGTGCCGGTTCCGGACAACGTTTACGAATACGCAGTCGGCTTGGTGGCTAAGACACGTCCGGGTACTGAACGCGCCCACGAATGGGCTAACAAGTACCTCAGCTGGGGCGCAGGACCGCGTGCATCGCAGTATCTCATCATCGGAGCAAAAGCCAATGCGCTGATGAGCGGCAAGTATTCGCCCGACATCGAGGACGTGAAGAAGGTTGCCGTGGCGGTTTTGAGGCATCGTTTGGTAAGAAATTACACCGCACAGGCCGAAGGAATAAGAATTGAAGAGATAATTTCAAGGCTTTTTTAAACGGTGAGAAGCCACCATCTGAAAAGTCTGTCTGAAATTAAATAACAGTTCTTTTCTTTATTAACCAAACGTTTGTCAATTAAGCCTTTAAGTGATGCTTGTAGTGAACTCGCCGACTTGAGTCCGTGTGTTTTTATGAAATTTTCAGATGTCAGTTCCGTAGCTTTGTCTTCCTTGGCAATTGCGAAGAGAAGTTCTTTCTGCCGGATTGGTATGTCGGCCAAAATGTTCATATATACGAACGACTGTTTTTTCAGCAAAGTGTCGAAGGCATAGTCGAAAAGTTCTTGGGTTACTTGCGCATTTTTGGGTGTTGCTGAATATAACTCATTCATAATCATTTGAATGTACAACGTCACACCGTCTGCTTTTGAATATGCGAGACTTACAAAATCATCGGAAATTTTTTTCTTGCCTTCTTCAAAAAGTCCGATAGCGAAGTCTTTATATTTTTCAGAATCAATTTTGCCGAGTTGCATGAACGTCGCACTTTGGTAGAACGGCTTTGCCGCCGAGTTGAACATGTTGATTAGCATATCTTTCTCACTTCCCGCAAAAATAAACGTGCAGTTCGGACAATGTTGTATTTTTGTCCTTAACAACGCTTCAACGTTTGATTCTGAATACTTTCCGATTTGCTGAAACTCATCAATCGCCACAATGCACGGTTTATCCGAATTATTGAGATACGAGAAAATCTCATCCAATGTTGTTTCTGGAGAAACGATGTCACCTATCGACAATTCAAATGAAGGTAGCCCTGTATTTGCGTCAATTTTGAAGTTTCCTCTTAAAGAAGTGAAAATATTCAGGAATTTTTCTATTAATTTTTTGCCTTTTGGCTTTAATTTTTTTGTTATTTCCTTACCAAAAACATACACAAATTCTTGTAAAGAGTTGGTTGCATATATGTCAAATGAAATAATATTGTAGTTTTTGGCTATGGTTTTTTGTTCTAAACAATGACAAATAAGTCCCGTCTTGCCCAATCTTCTTTCTGAAACGAGAACCGTGTTTCTGTTATTTAATAAGTTATCAATCAATTCATTACTTTCTGATATTCTGTCACAGAAATAATGTTCTCCGGCGTAATTTCCTATTACAAAAGGGTTGTTTAATCTTTTCATTTTTATTATGTTTATAATAATTGCAAAAATAATAATTGTTTTTATAATAAAAATAAAAATTTTCAAAAAAAATCTTTCCATGTAAAAAATTAATACTATTTTTGCAGTGTATTAGTCTAATAGTACAGTATGATAAAACTTGAAGGAATAAACAAGACATATTTCGGGGCGCAGCCGTTGCATGTGCTGAAAGGAATAGATTTGAATGTTGAGGAAGGCGAGTTGGTTTCCGTCATGGGGGCGTCGGGTTCGGGGAAATCGACGTTGTTGAATATATTAGGTATTCTTGACAATTACGATGAAGGCAATTATTATTTGGCCGGAAAGTTGGTGAAGAATCTCACTGAAAATCAGGCGGCTGAGTTCAGGAACAGATTCATCGGTTTCATATTTCAGTCGTTCAATCTGATTCCGTTCAAGACTGCCGTCGAGAATGTGGCGTTGCCGTTGTTTTATCAAGGCGTGCCACGCAAGAAGCGCAATCAAATGGCGTTGGAGTATCTCGAACGTTTCGGCTTGAAAGACTGGGCCGGGCATTATCCCAACGAGCTTTCTGGCGGTCAGAAGCAGCGTGTCTCAATAGCGAGGGCTTTGGTGACGTCGCCGAAAATCATCTTGGCCGACGAGCCGACGGGTGCGCTTGACAGCAAGACTTCCGTTGAGGTGATGAAGATTCTTCGTGAAGTGAACGCTTCCGGAATCACGATGATTATCGTGACGCACGAAAGAGGGATAGCGAATCTGACGAATAAGATTGTTCATCTTAAAGACGGAGTCATTGAAAATATTAAAGAAAACAATTTGGAAAGCATTGATTTGGAAAGAGATGTGAAATAAGAATATGGATTTTTGGTCAGAGATATTCATGGCGTTGCGGCGCAACAAGCTGCGGACGATTCTCACGGGTTTCGCGATCTCGTGGGGGATTTTCATGTTGATAATCCTGCTTTCGGTCGGCAACGGCCTGAAAAACGGCGTGAACACGAATTTCGCCGACCGCGCAAAAAACACATATACCATCTGGTCGAGCGAGACGGAGCTTCCATACAAAGGTCACAAGGCGAACCGTTGGATCACGTTGACCGACAAAGATATTGAATACCTTGAAAATCAATTATATCACGTTGACGAGGTGTCGCCCGTCTTCTCGAAAGGCGGCACCCTTATCTTTGAAGACAAGTCGAAGTCGGTGCAGGTTGAAGGCGTGAAGCCGATTTACAAAGACATAGAAGGCATCAAGATTAAGGAAGGTCGTTTCGTGAATGAAAACGACATGAAAACCAAGGCGAAGGTTGTTGTCATCGACAAAATCACCGCCGAGCTTATCAGTGAGAAAATCAATCCTGACAAAGAGCGAGAAAAAACTGTAAATGTCAGGAAAACAAGGAAATCCAAGAAAAAAGAGGTTTCCATTTTGGGTCAGTTAGTGATGATTAATGATATAAATTACACCATCATCGGCGTTTTTGAAGGTCAGATGTGGGGCAACATGGGTCAGTGCTACGCGCCGTTTTCCACCATGCAGCAGATTTACAACGTAAATAATAGATACTATCAGCTCTCATTTACCACGAAAGGTCTTGAAACCAAGGAGGATAACGAGAATTTCAGAAAGGAGCTGAAGAGAAACCTCGCCTTGCTGCATGAATTTTCGCCCGATGACCAGCGTGGTGTTTGGATTAACAGCAGCATGCTTAACGCATTGGAAACCAATAAGATTTTCAATACGATAAATGTCTTCATCTGGGTTATCGGCATTGCGATGTTGATTTCGGGTGTCGTTGGCGTGACGAACATCATGCGTATCACCGTCAAGGAAAGGACGTTTGAGATAGGTATCAGGAAGGCTCTCGGCGCGAAGCCGCGGTCAATTCTCATGTCGATAGTGATGGAGGCTCTTCTCATCACCACGATTTTCGGCTATCTCGGGATGTTTGTCGGGATGGGCTTGATGGAGATTGTGAACAAAATTTTGGAGGCCGTCAATGCGGGGAAAGGTGCGAGCGAAGTGGCGGTTTTCTTAAATTTAAGTGTTGACATAAAAATTGTGTTGATGGCAACTATAGTATTGATAATCAGCGGAGTAATCGCTGGAATTGCGCCGGCATGGAAAGCCGTGAACGTGAAGCCGATCGAGGCCATGAACAATAGGAGTTAAAAGTTAAGAGAGGAGAGATAAGAGAGAAGATGATAGATATAGACAATATAAATGAGATTTGGCAGACGATTGCCCGAAATAAGACGCGCAGCATCTTGACGGCGTTCGGTGTGTTCTGGGGTATCTTCATCCTCGTGATTCTTCTGTCGTGCGGCAACGGATTCAAAAACGGCATGATGCGTCAGATTGAGGGCTTTGCCACCAACTCGGCGTTCGTCTTTCCGATGCCGACCACAGAGGCGTACAAAGGCTATCAGAAAGGTCGTTATTGGGAGTTTGAAATGTCTGATATTCAGTCGATTATGCGAAATGTGAATGGAATCGACATCATCACTCCAGTTACCAGCATCTATACATACAATGGTGACAACAACGTCTTTTACAGCACGAAAGGCGGTTCTTTCGGGATAAAAGGCGTCAGCCCTGAATATAACGAAGTCGAGCGGAGCAAGCTGCTGCATGGTCGTTTCATCAACGAGACGGACATTGTCGAGGGCAGGAAGGTCTGCGTCATCGGGAAGAAGGTTTATGAAGACATCATCGGGCTTGACAAGGACCCTGTTGGGTTGATGATTAAGGCGAATGGTATTTATTATCAAATTGTTGGCGTGGTGCAGACGTATAACGAGAATGTAACGATTAATGGCAATCTGAATGAGACGGTGCTGCTGCCGCTCACGACGATGCAGAAGGCGTATAACCTCGGCGACAAGTTCGAGCTTTTGGTGTTCACGGCTTCTAAAGGCTCGAATATCAAAGATTTACAGGAAGATGTAAAGGATATTATTAAGGAGCGGCACGACATTTCGCCCACCGACAACGAGGCGGTGATGGCAGTCGATTTCGAGCAGCTTTTTAAGGTGTTCGAAGGTCTCTTCATCGGGATAGCCGTCTTGATTTGGATTGTCGGCATCGGCACCTTGATGTCGGGTGTCGTCGGAGTGAGCAACATCATGCTTGTCACGATAAAGGAACGCACGCGCGAGATAGGGATACGTCGTGCGCTCGGCGCGAAGCCGTCGTTGATAATCAAGCAGGTGATGGAAGAAAGTCTGCTTCTGACAGTGCTTGCCGGAGTTGTCGGGCTTGTGATAGGTGTCGCGATAATGGCCGTCGTCGCCAACATCGTTGACATCTCGGCCAAAGATGCCGTGATGTTCCTCGACCCGGGCATCAGCTTCGGCACGGCGATAGCGGCGACGGTGATTATTGTGATGTCGGGTTTGCTCGCCGGTGTCTTGCCGGCCTCGCGGGCGATTCAGGTCAAGGCCATTGACGCGATCCGGGAGGAATGATTTTAGATTAGAGATTAGAGAGGAGAGATTAG
>JAUNNU010000133.1 GCA_030537295.1 Bacteroidia bacterium | reverse complement strand
ATTGCCAATACAAAGGAACGATATTGCGAATCTCGGCAGTCTCGAATTTCATGCGAGACAGATTGTTGAAGGCTTTATCACAGGTCTTCATAAAAGCCCGTTCCATGGCTTTTCCGTTGAGTTTGCTGAACATCGCCTTTACAATACCGGCGAGCCGATTCGTAATATCGACTGGAAACTTTTCGGGCGCACGGAAAAACTTTTTGTAAAACGTTACGAAGAGGAAACCAATCTTCGTTGCCAGATTGTAATTGACACAAGTTCCAGCATGTTTTTCCCCGTAAGCCAAAAACTTGATTATCAACATCCTAACAAATTGTGGTTCTCGGCATACAGTGCTGCGGCTTTGATAGAACTGATGCGCCGCCAACGTGATGCGGTCGGACTTGACCTTTTCGATGAAAATATTGATTTTCATGCTGACGCGAAGCTGTCGCCTGTTCATATAAATTTGATTTACAGTAAGTTGGATGAACTGCTGCTTTCTTACAACAAGTCTGAAAAGAAATCGACAAATGCAATCGCATGTTTGCATAAAATCGCTGAAATGACCCACCGACGTTCGCTCGTTATTATTTTCAGCGATATGATTCAGAATCTTGATTCGTACAATGAGTTGTTTGCGGCGTTGGAACATCTGCGTTACAACAAACACGAGGTCGTGTTGTTCCATGTTCATGACGGATTTTTAGAGCAAAAACTTGAATTTGAAAACCGTCCGTATCGTTTCGTTGACCTCGAATCAGGCGATGTGGTGAAACTTAACCCAGTGGAAATCAAAGAGAAATACGAGGAAATCATGAGACAACGAAAAGATGAACTTCTCCGTCATTGTTACCAATATCAAGTTGATTACGTGGAAGCCGACATAAATAAACTATATGACCAGGTGCTGACAGCATATCTTATCAAAAGGGAAAAACTTGGTTAGTTAAAGTTTCAGAATCATTTGCAGTTTTCCGTCTGTCTTCACATTCCCTTTAATCAGTTCGAGTCCTGAGCTTATCTCATCGATGTCGCTGTAAATCGTGCAACCGATTTTTGCGTTAATTGAAAGCATTTTTGCGATTTTCATCTTCCATACCATATACATTCTCATTCCTTTGTGATTTAGTGAACCGATTGAAAATGAATATAATACATCATTTTCGTATGCATATACCGCACCGTCAGAACTGTCGAACAGAGCGTATCTGAAAGAGAAACTGAAAGGTTTTGCTTCAGGTTGGAAAATCACGTCCTGATATATCAAATAAGAATTTGTATTTGTTTGATAATCAGTGCGATTTAGGTGGTATTCAACTCTGTTTTTCAATGTGATTGATTCTCCGGCTGTATATGTGATATGAAACCTCATCATCAGTTTCCGTTCGTGAATTAGCTTTCGCATGTAGGTATTTTCGCCGCTTCCGTTTTTCTCTTTATCTCTGTATTTTAACTGTATGGAAAACAATGATTTGCTATTAATTTGATGACTGATTTGAAGGTTGTAATTTTGTGTTTTGCTCGGAGCGTATGCAGTTGATTTTAGCCAATCGGATTGCGGAAAATCTGCGGTGGCAAGGAGTCGCCATCGTGGCGCAAAAGTCATTGATGTTGAGAGATAAAAACCTTTTTCATTGCGTGTACCGCTTCCGGCGGCGAAAGCGTTGCTGTAAAAATTCTGATATTTTTTGTCGTAATATCTGTAAAGTATCGTGAAATCAATAAATCCCGATGGTAGGAAAGTGGTTCCGAAAAGTCCGGCTGGAGCCACGTTGTCGCTTATCGCAAATTCTCCGTAAATTGATAATTTTTTCAATACATAATAAAAGTCAACTCCTTGATTTACAAGACTTTTACCTTTAAAGTAAAATATGTTGTAAACTCTCGGGTCGGGAAATAATCCGCAACTCAAATTTGTTCTGTGAATAGTGTATCCGATTTGGAAATTACTCGTTTTAAAACTCATGTTTCCGCCGAAAAGTTGTTTTGTAATTGCGTGTCTGTCAATGAGTTCGCCATACGTCCTGTGAAGTCCTGTCTGCTGTAGCGATGAGATTTGTTCAGGTTCGCCCAAGCTGTCAACGGCACTCACGTTGGCATCGTTTCTCGTGTTTGAATAAAAAGTGGTGATGTCAAATTTCCAGAGCTTGATTGTTGCTGCCGCGCCGCGCAGGTAATTCACCTCATTCGCTGATTTTGAGGCTCTTATGTTTTTAGCTTTTCGCAGAAGCGAGCCGCCACCGCCGGTAAATGCGACACCGGATCCCATTGTGACACCTTGACCAAAGCCGACTTGATAATCTCCGATTGCTAAAGTGTTGATTTTCAATAATTCTGAAACGTTAATATCCTTGATAAGGAAATGTATTGACCCAAAATCTACAGTTTTATAAAGATGTCCTTCAAGAAGTTTCTTAATTGAATCGTTTATTTTGGGATGAAACAAATATTCACCGGCATCTTTTTCCAAGGCAAAACCGGCTTCGATTTTGTCACGATACGAAAAATTATATCTCGAAAATAAACGTTGCGGGCCGCCGAGATATTTCTTGTTCGGATTTTCATAAAGAATGGAATCGCTAATATCTTGATAACCAGCTTTTTTGTTGAAATTACGATCAATTTCAAAAAGCAATTGATGTTTGCCGTATTTGAAGATGTTTTTGAATGAATTATTTTCTGATTTCTCTTTTTTCTCAAAGCAAAGCAACGGTTCGAGAATGGAAATTGTCATTTCATCGATTCCGTCAATGGTTTTTAGTTCATCGAAAAATAATATATTGCCGAAATTTTTTCTGTATTCATTTATGCTTTCAATAATGTAAGTGCTAATTAGATGAAATTCAATTAGTTGTGATAATTCTTCGGGATTGTTTACATTTATTTTTTGTTCGCATAAATCCCAATATGATTCGATTAGTTCAGTGTAGTCGGTTTCTTCTTCATTGTTGTCAATCATCTTTTCTATTTGATTGATAATCAATTCGTCGGTGATGTCGTTTTGGCAAAAAACAATCACTGGAATAAAAAATAATATGGTTGTTAAAAACTTTTTCATAACTTGAAAATCAAACTTCCTTGTAGTGAAACGCCTGTAATCTGGTTCATTTTTGCGGAAACATCAATGGTGAAAAATTTCAATGAGTAACCTGCGCCAAAACATGCCGTAGCCGGATTTGTGTAAACACCTGCTCGTATGAAAAATCCTTTTAACATATTGTATTCCAATCCGATACGATAATCGACTGCTTTGTCGGAATTGTATTCTATTTCCGTTGTCGCTAAAAAATCCTTTGTGATTTTATATGAAAGTCCGATTCTGAAAACTATTGGAATTTTTTCTTTATTTAATGTTTTAAGTTTCACGTTTATCGGATTGAAAATGTATGCACCCACGCATAATTTTTCTGTAATGTTAGATTGAATACCAAGCTCAAATGTCGCAGTTTGTCTGTTTTTGTAATCATTTGAAAACTTAAATAACAGATAATCAATCTGCAAGCCGATTTTCAGATGCGGTCCGAAATCGCGTGCATAACCGATTCCAATCTTGTTTTCATTGAAGTCCGTGAAGCCGAACCTGCTGAATGTCAGGCTTAAACCGCCTGTATTATTAATAGGTGTGGCAAATCCAGCATTCAGATACGAAAGCTCTTTCATCATGAAACGGTTTTCGTAAGAAACTCCAATTGAAATGTTGTTTAACCCAGCGAAACCAGCTGGATTGTTGTGGATGCTCCAGAAGTCCTGGAGTGCTACAGAACAGTTGCCCATGGCCGAGCTGCGGCTGCCGACCGGGCTGCCAAGCTCCCATGCATGGCAAAAAGTGTAAAATAGGCACAAGCCTATCATCAAAAGATTCCTTCTCATGGCTCTTCGATTAAAAAATAAAAAACGCGAGGCTATCCTCACATGCTAAATCGCGGCAAAAATACATAATTTTTCTGACATGTCAATAATTTTGTATAAATTTGTGCAAAAATTTTACTATGGATATTTTACTAATAATCGTCGCATTTATCGTGTTGATTATCGGTCTGATAGGTGATATTTTGCCCGGAATACCAGGCACTCCGGTAACTTATTTGGCTTTGTTGATTCTTCATTGGACCGACAAAATCAGTTATTCAGCACAATTTCTTGTCGTTACCGGACTTATTGCCGCAGCGATAACAGTTCTCGATTATGTCGTGCCGGTTTGGGGTACAAAAAAATTCGGCGGAACAAAAGCCGGTGCACGTGGAAGCACTATCGGATTGATTGTCAGTGTGATAGTTCTTCCGTTACTCGGAATTGTCATCGGACCGTTCGGTATAATCGGGCTTCTTGGCGGACCATTTGTCGGGGCGTACATCGCCGAGAAAAATGCCGGTCACGATGACACTTTGGCATGGCGTTCGGCATTCGGCTCGTTCCTCGGTTTCCTGACCGGGACATTGATGAAAATTGCTTACACACTCGTCATTGGATTTTTCATGGTGAAAGATATTGTGATGTTGGCATTCAATTAAAAATAATTATATGAATTTAGAAGATAAAGCAAAACATATCAGGACTTTGATAATCAAAGCCTTGGCGGAAGCCGGCTCCGGACATACCGGCGGCTCCTTGGATTTGGTTGATATTTTTACGGTGTTGTATTTCAACCATTTACGCTATGATAATAAAAATCCAAAATGGGAAGACCGCGACAGAGTGGTGCTCTCTATCGGGCATACCGCGCCTGTGCTTTATGCGACATTGGCGGCGGCAGGATTTCTCCCTGAAGAAGAGTTGATGACGCTCCGTAAATTCGGAAGTCGTCTCCAAGGACATCCGAGTCTTGACTCACAACTGCCTGGTGTTGAAACATCGGCTGGTTCACTCGGACAAGGCTTGTCAATTTCAAATGGCATGGCTTTTGCGGCGAAATTTGACAAGAAAGAATATCGTGTCTATTGCGTGATGGGTGACGGTGAGATTCAGGAGGGCAGTGTCTATGAAGCTGCAATGGCTGCGGCATATTATAAGCTTGACAACGTATGTGCAATCCTCGACAGAAACCGCCTTCAAATTGACGGAAACACCGAAAACGTGATGGCACTTGAGCCACTTGCCGACAAATGGCACGCTTTTGGATGGAACGTCATCGAGATTGACGGACATAACCATTCTGAAATAAAAGATGCCTTGGTTAAAGCGGAGAATTGCAAAGGAAAACCATCTATAATCATCGCACATACGATTATGGGGAAAGGCGTTCCCGAAATCGAGAATAACAACAAATGGCACGGAAAAGTGCCGACGAAAGAACAGGCTGTTGAATGGACTAAATAGAAAATTATGACGTATATTAATAAAGGTGATAAACCGACCAAAACGGGTTTCGGCGAGGGCGTCCGCGATGCGGCGATGAAAAACGAAAACGTCATCGGCATCGGTGCCGATATCACCGCGTCGGTCGGGATGAATATTTTCTCTGAATCGTTTCCGGAACGTTTCATTTCGTTGGGGATAGCCGAACAGAACTGCGTCGCGACGGCAGCAGGCTTGGCTCTTTCCGGCAAGATTCCTGTCTTCAGCACTTACGGCGTCTTTGCGGCACACCGCGCCAACGACCAGATTCGCATTTCGTTGTGTTATAATAATTTACATGCGATAATAGGTGGCGCACACGCCGGTGTCTCTGTCGGCCCAGACGGTGCCACGCATCAGGCACTTGAAGACATCGCCACGATGCGCGTGCTTCCGAGAATGACAGTCATCTCGCCATGCGACGCGACACAGGCACGCATCGCAACAGAAAAGGCGATTCTCGAACTCGATGGCCCCGTCTATATTCGCTTCGGTCGTGAACCTGTGGCCGACTTTACATCTGAAAATCAAGAGTTTACGATAGGAAAAGGCCAGATAATGAAGGACGGCGAAGATGTCTGTATCATTGCGACAGGCCATGAAGTGTGGGAGTCGTTGAAAGCCGCTGACAAACTCGAAGAAAACGGATTTCATGCCACGGTCGTCAATATGCACACGATAAAGCCGCTCGACGAGGAGCTTCTGCTTGATGTCGCACAGCGTTTCAAAACGATATATACCGTTGAGGAACACCAAGTTACAGGTGGACTTGGCGGTGCTGTGGCGGAGTTCCTTTCTGAAAAAATGCCAACAAAAATTGTCAGAATCGGCGTTAATGACCGTTTTGGCGAGTCGGGGAAAGCCGATGAGCTGATGCACCATTTCGGTCTCGACGCTGAAGCTATATATAATAGGGTGTATTCTGAATTTACGCAAAATAAATCTTTGAAACTTGAAACTTTGAAACT
>JAUNNU010000132.1 GCA_030537295.1 Bacteroidia bacterium | reverse complement strand
GTCGTTAATGACATCAATGCCCCAAAAGCAATCCCCTGAAACCCCTGAAACGCCGAAAGCCCCTGACTTGCGGTCAGCGGCGGAGTTTTTAAATAAATTGTATATTGTTGGTTTGCAGAAGTTTACACAATCGGGGGGGGGGTAAAATTAAAAACGCTGTCCGTCAAAACCGGCGAACCAACCCATTGATTGTTATATTTTATGATTGCATTAATTTTAATTATAATTGCTCTCATTTTCATTTGGCTGCAAAAATACATCTTTTTTCAATATATGTAGCATTAATTTTCAATTTTTTTAAAATTTTGCCTTGCGGATAAACGCAGATTAATTTTTCGGACTCAGCATCTTCGTCAACTCCACGAACTCCGCCACCGACAGCTGTTCCGGTCTCTTGTCAAATATCTCGTTATCAATCATTTCAGCCGGAATCAATGAACGCAGGGAGTTACGCATCGTCTTGCGTCGCTGGTTGAAAGCCTGTTTCACAATTGTCACAAAGAGTTTCTCGTCGCAGCCGAGTTCCTTGACGTTGTTACGTTTCAGTCTGATAACCGCCGACTTCACCTTCGGCGGCGGGTTGAACACGTTTTCATGCACTGTGAACAGATATTCAATGTCATACCACGCCTGGAGCAGCACGCTCAAGATGCCGTAGGTCTTGCTTCCCGGTCCGGCGGCCAAACGCTCCGCCACCTCCTTCTGGATCATTCCAACCGACTCCGAAACGCAATCGCGGTACTTCAGAATCTGGAAGAAAATCTGCGACGAGATGTTATACGGGAAATTGCCTATCACCGCAACGTCATTTTTCCCGTTGACCGCCAAGGCCGCGATGTCGTATTTCAGGAAATCACCGAAGACAATATGCCCGTCAAGCATCGGGAACTTCTTCAGCAGATAGTCAACCGACTCGCCGTCAATCTCGACAACCTGAAGTTTATCTAATTGGTCTTCAACAAGATATTGTGTCAGCACACCCATTCCGGCGCCGACTTCAACGACGACATCGTGGTCTTTTGACAAGGCATCGACGATGTTTCTTGCGATGTTCAGGTCAACGAGGAAATGCTGTCCCAAGGCTTTCTTTGGTTTTACAGCACTGATTTTTGAATTTTCGCCCATATTTCTATTTTATTTCGTCACGGAGACGGCGGTAATTTTTACGTGCCTGCGCCACATAGACGCTGGCGGTGTAATAATCGAACAATTTTGCGTAACACTCCATCGCATCTTCTTTTCTGTCAAGCTGATATTCAAGAAGTTGCGCATCTTCAATCAGAGCTTCATCGGCAATGTAGCTGTCGGCGTAGCCTTCATAAATGCGTTTGTAAAGGCTGTCAGACTGCTGGTAATCACCGTTTTCCCTTGCGATTTTCGCTTTTCTGTAAAGCAGGCTCGGCATACTCACCTCATTGGGATTGTAAGCATTGATTGAGTCAAGCATCTGATTTGCAAGGTCATAGCGATGTTGATACATGTAATAATCCGCTTTCGCGAGACGTTTCAAGGCGACCGTGTCGAACTCCAGATTGTCGCTTATCGTGAGTGAGAGCGTCATGGCGTCGTTGGCGATGAGTTTTGAGGTGGCGGCTTTCAGGATGTCGAGCGAGGCCTGCGCCCACTCGAACTCCCCGATGAAATAACGGAGCTGCCCGTTTTTGAATCGCGCCTCGTGCGCTACCGGCTCGTTTTTCATCGACTTCTCGACCTGCGAATAAAGCAATGTAGCCTCCCAGACCTCATCCTTGAAAAGGTAAATGTCGGCGAGTTCCATCTTCAAAACGGCATTGTCGGCATTAGTGAATCCAAGTTGCAACGCATTGTTTATCAATTCTATCGCCTCATCAGACCGGTCAAGTTCAAAAGCGAGGATGTGAGCCTGGATTGTCATCAGCGACTTGGTATATTTATAGAATCCTATATCTTTGAAAGCCTCGGCGATGCGCCCCGACAGCTTTTCATAAAACACCTTGTCGTGATTTCCTTCAACAATCGCTTTCTTGTATTGCGTCTCTAAAAGCCCGACTTCGGCATCGATATAGAAAACGCCTTCCTTTGATTTAGCGGCGACGTATTCATAACCGTCGATGGCGATGTCAAACTGCTGATTATCAAGCGCAATCTGTGAGATGTAAATGATGTCACTCTCGTGGTCGCCCTTGCGCTGGTCGAGTGCTTTCAGCTGCATCATGGCGAGTTCGTAGTCTTTCTGCTGAAGCGAGAACCACATCAGAAGCTGCGAAAACTCCTCATTTTCAGGCTTTTCCTGCGTGCTTTGCAAAAGCGCCATCCTGATGACATCGTTGACATTTCCGTTCATGTCGTACATCAGCAGTATGCGGAACCTGTTTTTCACATTGTCGTACTGATTCGGATTCTCCTCCAAATAAAGAAGATAATATTTCACGCAGTTTTCAAAGTCGAGCAATGAATTATATGCGTAAGCCTTTTCAGAATAGAAATTGTAACCGACCTTGGCACTTTGCGCACCTTTATTATATAATGTCAATGCCGCTTCATTAAAAGTCCTGACACGCAGCAAGTTAGCTACTTCCAATATCGAATTTTTGTTTTCGGGGACATCTTTTACGATTTTCGCGACATACTTCTCCGACTTCTCGCTCTCGCCGTTTTTCAGATAAACGAATGCGAGGTCAACATGCGATTTCCAGGCGTTGGGATTCGTTTTCAGAAAAGTCTTCAACTTGTCTTTCGCCGTTTCAAAATCATTTTTTTGCAAGAGACAGTCAACAAGCTGGTTGAAATACTGCGACCTTTTCGTATCATTGTAAAGCTGTTGATACAAATCGGCGGCCTTGTCGTATTCCTTGTTAGCGTAAAACTGATAAGCCAACCTTTCGTTGGTGGAGTTTGCAGGTATTTGAGCCTCAACGTGATACGACACGAAAAATGACATCACACAGAGTAATGTCATTATTTTATCGCGCATTTTATGAGGCAGCCGCGTCATTTTGCAAGCTCCTTTGCGACTTTTTCCTGTTCGCTGAATTTCTCCTGAAAATACTTCACCTGCGCCTCGATCTTGTGCAGCGCAGCCTCCTCTTCGGAGATGTATTTCACAACTTTCTCTTCCGGCAACACACCTGAAACCAGATCATCTTTGAGGTTGGAAAGCTGCTGACGCGAGAAATCGATGTCGTCCTGCATTATCGGGCGCATCGTCTCAAACTGTTGCAGATACATCGTCATGAGTTCGATTGCCTCAACGTTCGCAGCGGTTCTCGAAACCGTGGTGTCGAGCATCTGACATTTACTAACGAGATTGTTAAAATCTTCATTATAAATGACTTCGAGTTGACTCTCGGCTTTCGTCAGGCGTTTCTGCATGGAGTCAACCTGCCCCGACGGCGACTTGGATGAGCAAGCCGCCATCAGGAACAGAACCGTTATTGCCAATATTTTACTTAATGATTTCAAAGCCTGTGTATGGTTGAAGTGCCTTTGGAATTAAGATGCCGTCTTCGGTCTGGTTGTTTTCGAGCAACGCCGCCACTATTCTCGGCAATGCCAACGCGCTGCCGTTCAGAGTGTGAGTCAACTGAATGTTGCCGTCTTTGTCTTTGAACCTAAGTTTCAATCTGTTAGACTGAAATGTCTCGAAGCAAGATACGGAGCTTACTTCGAGCCAGAGCTGCTGTGCCGCCGACCAGACTTCGTAGTCGTAGGTCATCGCCGACGTCCAGCTCATGTCGCCGCCGCAGAGACGGAGGACGTGGAACGGAAGTTCGAGCTTGCGGAGCAGGTTGGCGACGTGTTCCTTCATCGCCTCAAGGCGTTCGTAAGAGTTGTCGGGGTGAGCTATCTCGACGATTTCGACCTTGTCGAACTGATGCAGACGGTTGAGACCGCGGACGTTCTTGCCCCACGAACCGGCTTCACGGCGGAAGCAGTTGGAATAAGCCACCGTCTTGATCGGCAACTGGCTTTCCTGCACGATCTGGTCGCGGAAGATGTTCGTCACCGGCACCTCGGCTGTAGGAATCATATACATCTTATCCAACGGGACGGCATACATCTGCGCCTCCTTGTCAGGAAGCTGGCCTGTGGCGTAAGCCGATGCCTCGTTCACGAGAATCGGAGGCTGGACCTCGAAGTAACCGTCGGCGACCGCTTCATCCAAGAAGAAGTTGATGAGTGCGCGTTGCAGACGTGCGCCTTTGCCTTTATAGAACGGGAAACCCGCACCTGTGACCTTGTTACCGAGTTCAAAATCAGCGAGTTGATATTTGTTGAGAAGCTCCCAGTGAGGAAGCGCGTTCTTCGGGAGTTCCGGCATCTTGCCTTCTTCGCTGACGACGAGGTTATCGGCAGCGGTCTTGCCGCGCGGAACCATGAGGTTTGGCGTGTTTGGAATCTCCACCAACTTACTGTTAATCAAACGTTTCACTTCTTCAAGACGCTCGCCTTTGGCTTTTGTGAGTTCTTTGAGTTCGGCGACGCGAGCCTTCAACGGAGCGGCTTCGGCGGCCTTGCCTTGCTTGCAAAGGTCGCCAATCTGACGTGCGATTGAATTGGCTTCGGCCAAAGCCTCGTCGTTTTCCTGCTGTGTCTTGCGGCGTTCATCGTCCAAAGCAAGGATTTCATCGAGCAGTTCAAAACGTGTGAAGTTCTTGATACTCAAACGATTTATACATTCTTCTTTATGTTCTCTGATATAAGGAATTGTTAGCATAGCTATTAAAAATTTTGCGTGCAAAGGTAGCAAAAAACTTTATTTCCTGACCACCTTTTTTACAACTTTATTTCCATTTTTGTCGATAACGCTGAAGAAATAGACGCCACTTTCGAGATTTGCGATGTCAATCTTGTTTTCATTGGCAAGATTGACATTCATAACCAATTGACCGACAGCGTTATAGACTTCAAGATTGTCGAGGTTTTCACCTATGACATTCACGAAGTCGTTGGCCGGATTCGGGAAGATATTCAAGGAAACGGCATTGTTTTCATTGACGGTTTCAGGTTTGAATGCCGTGACTTTTACGTCATCGATGCACCAGCCGGGACCGTTGTCGCCTTTCTTGTAAAACGCGATATAGACCGTCTCGCCGATGTATTCCGAAAGGTCAATCTCTATCTTAACATATTCCATGTCAATGGGTTCGGCATCGACCCAGGCTTCATCCCACTCGCCGTTGTAGAGAGCTTCGATGTCGGGATTCGTTGAGACTCTCACCGAATGATGGACGTAATCTTCGGCGAAGATGACCATCGAATAGAAAGTCATCCGGCTTTCAAAAGCGATGTCGTTAAGTTTCAGCGGGCGGCTGATGAACGCTTTCTCCTCGTATGCGTTGAGCAGTGCGTCGCCGAAGAGCAGGTAGTCGCCGCTGTGCGACATTATTATCTCGCCGTCGTTCTCCTCGCGTGTCCAGACGCAGTTCGGGAAGTCGGTGAAGTTGACGCCGCGCCACGCGCCGAAGCCGTCTTCGGTCTCGAAGCCTTCTTCAAAAGTCTGATTGTCATTGACTTCGTAAACTTCAGGATATTCGTATGCGTCAACGAACTCGGCTGTGAACTCGGCACTTTGTGTGACGGTGACTTGGCGCGGGTTTTCGGTATTGCCGTCGCTCCACTGTGAGAAGACGTAACCGTTTCTGCCTGTGGCTGTCAGTGTTGCGGCTTCGCCGTTGTCGTAAGTACCCGCACCCTCGACGTTGCCGCCGAAGAACGGAGCGGCATTGGCTGTGATCTCGAATGAGGAACCGGCTGTCTCTTCAATTTTGAAGTCGTCCACGCAAAAACCGTGAGCGTCGTAGCCTTCGCGCAAGAAGCTGATATACACCGTCTTGCCCGCCCACGGGGTGAGGTCGATGAATATCTGACGCCATTCCTCCTGCGGCTCCTCCTCTTCCCAAATGACGACGGCGTTGCTTTCATCGCCCGGTGTCACGTAATCCTCACGGATTCTGACTTTCGACTCCCGGAAGTCGTCAACATACGTCGTGGCTGTCCAGAATGAGAGTTCGTAGCTGTTTCCGGCTGTGAGGTTGAAGGCCGGGCTTACGACTTCAATGCGCGAGTCGCCGTAAGTCGTCGCCGAATATGCGAAATACTGACCGCCGTGAGAGTACATCCCGTTGCCGTTGCTGGTCCTCTGCCATGTGACGTTACCCGCGTAAACAATTGGCAACCAGTCTGATGTCCATTCCGTCTCGTTTTCAAAACCGCAGCTATATGGATAAACTTCAACTGCGTTTGCATTCAATGCGATGCCGAGGAACAACGCCGCGAGCATCAATGATCTTTCAAATAACTTTTTCATATTCATTTTTTATTATTAACTACTTTCTAACCTTAATATTATCTCCTGCCGTGAAGTCGGAATTTTTCAAGGCTGCAAAAATAACAAAAAAGTTTGAAAGTTCTTAAGGGCAATTCTAAATAAAACTCTTTGATAATCAAATAAATATTTGTATA
>JAUNNU010000028.1 GCA_030537295.1 Bacteroidia bacterium | reverse complement strand
AATTCCTATAAAGCTCATAAGGATACCAGCTGCGACGGCCGAGCCGATGACGCCGGCCACGTTAGGTGCCATGGCGTGCATCAAGAGATGGTTCGACGGGTCGTATTTCTGGCCTTCGACTTCTGACACGCGGGCTGCGTCAGGCACTGCCGACACGCCGGCGTTGCCGATGAGCGGGTTGATCTTGTTGCCTTCCTTGCAGAAGAGGTTCATGAACTTGGCTCCGCAGACACCTCCGAATGTCGCCACCATGAATGACGCGGCGCCGAGTCCGAAGATAATCAACGAGTCAACTGACAGGAACACGTCAGCCTGCGTCGAGGCACCGACGGTGAGACCGAGAAGGATCGTCACGATGTCGATGAGCGGGTTGGCCGCGGTGTTGGCGAGACGTTTTGTCACGCCGCTCTCTTTCAGGAGGTTACCGAAGAACAACATGCCTAACAGCGGGAGTGCCGAAGGGCTGATGAATGTCGTGAGGAGAAGACCGACGATAGGGAAGCAGACTTTCTCTGTCTTGCTTACGACGCGCGGGTCTTTCATCTTGATGAGACGTTCTTCCTTGGTGGTGAGCAGGCGCATGATAGGTGGCTGGATGACAGGCACCAGAGCCATGTACGAATACGCCGCTATCGCTATTGCGCCGAGGAGGTGCGGGGCCATCTTCGTCGAGATGAAGATAGCTGTCGGGCCGTCAGCGCCGCCGATGATACCGATGGCTGCCGCCTCGTGCGGGTCGAAGCCGATCCAGCGTGCCGTGATGAACGTGATGAACACGCCGAGCTGTGCGGCTGCGCCGAGAATCATCAGACGCGGCTGCGAGATCAACGCCGAGAAGTCGGTCATCGCGCCGATGCCGAGGAAGATCAAAGGTGGATAGATGCCTTGACGGACACCGAAATAGAGGTAGTTCAACACCGAGCCGGTCTGGTAGATGCCGGTCTGGATGTTCATGTTAAACACCTGTCCGATGAGGCCTTCGAAATATTTCGCCGTGTTCTCGGCTGTCGGATCCATGCCCGCTGGCAGGAACGCCGCAAGCTGTTCGGGCGACATTTTGTGGAAATGCTCGATGGCTTGCGAGCAGTCCATCGTGCCTTGTCCGGCGAACAGTCCGACGAAGAACTTCTGCGCCTCGGTGAGGTCGAACTTCAGGTTGCCCTGCAGCTCGAGCTTCGAGAGTGCTGCCAAGGCTCCGTTGAGGTCGTAAGTGTATGAGTCCTGGATGAATGGGATGTTACCCACGATGATGCCGACGCCGATAGGAATCAAGAGCATTGGTTCGAAATCGTATTTCACGGCTAAGAAGATGAACACGAAGGCGACAAGGATCATGACGAGGTTGCCGCGCGTGCAGTTTCTGAATCCGGTGAAGTCCCAGAACGACGACATGCCATCGCTGATCGCCTGTCCGGCCGATGGCTGTTCCGCCTGCGGTGCCGCCGTAAGCTCCGTCGTCGCGCTTGCCGCCGCGCTGAACGCCGGTTCGGCCATCGCGCTGCTTGACGTCATGATGCCGTGAAGCACGAGCAACATCGCCACCAATGCGAAGACGAGGAGGGCTTTCTTTTTGACGTTGAATTTCTTCATGGCTTATCCTATTACAAATAACACGGCGCCCTGAATGATATTGTCGCCGACTCTGACTTTGACTTCTTTGATGGTGCCATCGACTTCCGCGAGGAAGTTGTTCTCCATCTTCATGGCTTCGTACATCATGAGTTTCTGGCCGCGTTTCACCGCGTCGCCCACGTTGACGTAGATCTGCTGCACGGTACCCGGAAGCGGTGCCACCGCCTTGAAGCCGTCGCCCGCCGGCGCAGCAGCCTGTGGTGCCGACACCGCCGCCTCGACCTTGCCGGCCTTCGGCGCCGCCTGACGCTTCGGAGCTACGAAAGTGGTCTTCACCTCTTCCTCCTCACGTTCATATTTCACTTGATATTGAGTGCCGTTGACGACAACTTCAGCGTTCTCGCCAGCGCAGCTCTTCACTTCAACTGCATACTCTTTGCCATTGACTGTGAACTTGAATTTTTTCATATTTATCTCCTATTTAAACCGTTTAAACCGTAAATCTTTGAACTCCATGGAGAGTAACGACGCTCGACTCTCGTGATGGTCACTTCGTCCGACTCCGTGTCGTGCACTTCCTGTGACAGTGACAGAGCCAGCCCGATGACGACCGCGAGGTCATCATCAACCTTCCAACCTGCTGCCGTTGAAGTCTTCGGCGCCTCGTTCTTCACCTCATTCTTCTTCTTGAAGTCCTTGTTGATGAGCTTCGAGAAACCTGTGAAGATGAGGAAGAGGATGATCAACGCGGTGATCACGATGCAGAAGCCACCGATGGTCACGACCAAGTCATGAGTCATGATCGGATGCTTTGATGACAGCATTACTAATGATAACATATTCATATTCAATCGTTTTTAAATTATCTTACAATGGAATATTGCAATGTTTCTTAGGTGGGTTGGTGTCTTTCTTCGTCTCGAGTGCCTGCAAGGCTCTGATGACGCGGAAACGTGTGTTACGCGGCTCGATGACGTCATCGATGTAACCGTATTTCGCTGCATCGTAGGGATTTGCGAACTTGTCGCGGTATTCCTGTTCTTTCTTTGCGACGTATTCTGCGCGTTCTTTCTCGTCGGCGATGGCTGCGATGCCCTTGCCTTCAAGGATCTCGACTGCGCCTGACGGGCCCATGACAGCGATCTCGGCTGTCGGCCACGCGTAGTTGATGTCGGCGCGGAGCTGCTTGCATCCCATGACGAGGTGCGAGCCGCCGTATGACTTCCTGATTGTGACTGTCACCTTCGGTACTGTGGCCTCGCCGTAGGCGAACAGCATCTTCGCGCCGTGGGTGATGACACCGCCGTACTCCTGCACCGTGCCCGGCAGGAATCCCGGGACGTCAACCAACGTGACAATAGGGATGTTGAAGGCGTCGCAGAAACGGACGAAACGTGCGCCCTTGCGCGACGAGTTGATGTCGAGGACGCCGGCCAAGAATGCCGGATTGTTGGCGACGACGCCGACTGGCTTGCCGTCGAAACGCGCGAAACCGACGATGAGGTTCTTCGCGAAGTCCTTGTGCACTTCGAGGAACTCGCCGTTGTCAACGATGGCGTGGATGACCTGCGACATGTCGTATGGCTTGTTCGGGTTGTCGGGGATGAACTGGTTGAGGAAGTCTTCCTTTCTGTCGATCGGGTCGGTGCATTCGACCATCGGGGCTTCTTCGAGGTTGTTTGAAGGGAGATAGCCGACGAGGTCGCGGATGAGCTGGAGGCCTTCCTCCTCGGTGGCCGCCATGAACTGGCTGACGCCTGACTTCTGGTTGTGTACGAGTGCGCCGCCGAGCTGGTCGGTGCTGACGTCCTCGCCTGTCACCGTCTTCACCACCTTCGGGCCGGTGAGGAACATGTAGCTGTTCTGCTCGGTCATGAGGATGAAGTCGGTCAATGCCGGTGAATAGACCGCACCGCCTGCGCATGGTCCGAAGATCGCGCTGATCTGCGGCACGACGCCCGATGCGTTGATGTTACGCTGGAAGATCTCGGCGAAACCCGCGAGCGAGCGTGAGCCTTCCTGGATGCGCGCCCCGCCCGAGTCGTTGATGCCGATGATGGGTGCGCCGACCTTCATGGCCTGGTCCATCACCTTGCAAATCTTCTTCGACATCGTCTCCGAAAGAGAACCGCCGAGGACGGTGAAGTCCTGCGAATAAACATAGACGAGACGCCCGTTGATGGTGCCGTAGCCTGTCACGACGCCGTCGCCGAGATACACCTGCTTGTCGAGACCGAAGTCCGTGGTGCGGTGGGTGAGGAACATGTCGAACTCCTCGAAGCTACCTTCGTCGAGCAGCATGGCGATGCGCTCGCGTGCGGTGAACTTGCCTTTTTCGTGTTGCGAGGCGATGCGTTTCTCACCGCCGCCCAAACGCGCCTGCGCACGCTTGTCTAACAACTCCTGGATTTTTTGTTCAATTAACATTTTATGAATTTTTTGATTATTATTGAATCTAAGACCTTGAAAATGAATCGTCTCCAAGGCTTAAATCGGTTGGTTTCCTACTTGTTCTTGTTCTCGCAAAGCTCTGTGAGGACTCCGAATGTTGACTTCGGGTGCAAGAAAGCGATGCTCAAGCCTTCCGCGCCGCCGCGTGGTGTCTCGTCGATGAGACGGATGCCGGCTTCCTTAGCCTCTGCAAGCTGATTTTCAAGGCCTTCCACTGCGAATGCGATGTGGTGCATGCCGCCCTTGCCGTTGTTCTTTTCAATAAATGCCGCGATTGTGCTTTCAGGCGATGTCGGCTCAAGAAGCTCGATCTTGGTCTGGCCGATCTTCAGGAATGCCGTCCTGACTTTCTGGTCGGCGACTTCTTCAATTGCGTAGCATTTTGTTCCGAGAAGCGTCTCGAAAAAAGGTATTGACTCGTCAAGGCTCTTGACAGCAATGCCGATGTGTTCAATGTGTGTTGGATTCATTTTTGTAACGTTACAATTAAATAAATTAAATTCGAATTTGGCTGCAAAATTAAAAAAAATTTGCATGTGCCCGACATTAAATTTCAAAAGATTGAAATATGTAATTTAGAACAATTCTAATGCTCTTTTTAAATGAAAATGATATAATTTTGCAGCCGTTAATTTTTGAAAAATGGACGATAAGACTCGTGAAAAAGAAATCTACAAAGTGACGATAATTGGTGGGATTGCCAATGCTATCTTGGTGATTTTCAAGTTTATCGCCGGAATAATGGCCAATAGTGCGGCAATGCTCGCCGATGCCGTCCACTCGCTTTCCGACTTCATCACCGATGTGATAGTATTGGTCTTCGTGAAAATCAGCAACCGGCCGAAAGACAAGAGCCACGACTACGGACACGGGAAGTTCGAAACCCTCGCAACGTTGATTATCGGCGTTGCGCTGCTTTTCGTCGGCGTGATGATTTTTTACAACGGCGTTATTAAGATTTACGAAAATGTGTGGCTTGGTGTGCGGCTTGAGAGTCCGGGGATGCTTGCGTTCTGGGCCGCCATCGTCTCGATTTTAATAAAGGAAATCGTTTATCAATACACTGTGCGGAAAGGTAGGAGGCTCAACTCGCAGGCCGTAGTCGCGAATGCGTGGCATCACCGCAGCGACGCGCTGTCGTCGGTTGGGACGGCTCTCGGCATCGGCGGCGCGATTTTCTTAGGTGAGGAATGGCGCATCCTCGACCCGATAGCGGCGGTCGTCGTGAGCATGTTCATCATCGGAATGGCAATAAAACTTTTCATCCGCAGTTTGAACGAGCTTCTTGAAAAATCTCTTCCCGATGAGGTTGAGAATGAAATAGTTACCATCGCCGAGTCGTTCACAATGGTGAAGAACGTGCACGACATCCGTACCCGCGGGATAGGCAACAACATCGCCGTCGAGATGCACGTCTTGATGGACGGCAACCTCACGCTGAAGGCGACGCACGACACCACCGAGGCCATCGAGGAGAAGCTGCGCGGAAAATTCGGCGAGAAAACTCACATCGCCATCCACGTCGAGCCGGTGGAGGAGTAGGCTGCGTGACGCTGCACGGCTGTCATTTTTCAGAAACCTCGCGCTGCCTGCAATACGCGAAGACATCGAAATATTTCTGAAGCGATTTGCCGTCTGTATTGAATTGGTTATCATAGAGGAAATAATCCGGAATGACTTCCTTGAGGCGGCAGAACTCCTTAAGGGAATGCTTGCCTTTCTGTGCTTCGATTGTGAGATATACGAGCTCCAGCGCACGGTAAACGGCATTGGTGCACTGCTCCATGTTGCCCTTCTTTTTCCAACGTTCAGCTCTTGATATTTCGCTGCCGATATTGAGCATCTGCTCCGCCAATGTCATCTCAGTCCAGCGGCCTTCCGCAAGTTCTTTATGTTGGAAATTCATAGCTCAATCTTTTTATTGACGATTTCTATGATCTTGTTCCTGATTTCCTGACTCTCGACATCACGGCTGCGGTTGTTGTCATGAGGCCTTATGTTAATCATTGAGTCAAACTCGATGAAGTCATCGCCGGTTTCATCAGGATAAAGGTTAAACCCCCACAAGTCTGACTGCCGCGAGCCAACCGACAGGAGATATTGCTCCATGTCGGAGTGCAGTTCCGCGTCAACACAAAGAACTTCCTTGTTTATGTCAGCGACAGCTTTCACCATATCTCCGAAATAATTCGGGGCCATCGCCTTCAGTTCGTCACAGGTGATTTTATTTTCAACAATTTTCATTTTTCTGAAATTTGAGATGCAAAAGTAGTAAAAAATCAGGAGACAACGTTGATTTTTGAGACAAGTTGTACGAAAAATGTCAAAGATTATCTCACAATAATTTTCCTTGTCGTCACGATGTCATTTTTCCCGTCAAGGAGATTGAGAAAATAAATGCCTGAAGGATGGTTCGCGACAGAAATCCTCATTTCCTCACCATGAAACGGAAAGGATTCAACAGCCTGCCCCAAGGAGTTCACCAAGCTTACAACTCCATTCTCCACTCTCAAATTTTCACTCTCAAACCTTACCTCCAAAAACTCCGTCGCAGGGTTCGGAATTACAATGAAATTGAAATCCTTGTCGTTGTTTTCTCCGATTCCGTCCCAGACGGTGAGGTCAACGGCGGCCAGGGTGTAGTCGCCCGGAAGCAGCTCCGCGACGGTCATCTTCCCGAATTTCCAGTTGCCTTGGAATGTGTAATCTATTGAACACCACGGCTTTGAAGCGTCTTCCCTGTAAAGCAGGAATGTGGAGTCGTTCTGCGACTGAATCAGATTCATGTCGTAAATTGCGTTGTTGGTGTATTGGAAGACGCCTTCGATGTTCGCGTCGCCTTTGTCGAAGCGATAGACTGTCCAGTATCTGTCTTCCGAATAACGGAGGCCTTCTTCCGGCGTGTTGAGCGAGTGGTCAGGCCCGACCCAGTGATGTTCGATCCTGAGGTAGGTCTCGCCGGTCACCGACTTCACGTCGGCGTTGACCATGCCGTCGTTGAAGTTGACTTTGCCTGGTTGCGTGATGACGTTGGTACGTTCCGCGCGTGCGTCGGCGTATTTGTTGTGATAATCGCAGAAAACGGCAACCGGCTCGAAATCAATGGTTTTGGTTGTATGTCCGACGACTCCGTCCCAGTGGATTGTGTCGGTGACGATGTTCCAGTCCTCGTCCATGAAAGCGAGTTCGAGGATGACACCGTTTCCGATGTGGTCGGAGTGACGGTGCTTTTGGCTTGTGAATACCTCAACGTCGAATCTGTCTCCGTTCGGCGTGACGTTGAAGGAATCGACGAGGTAATGCGGTGCGCCGCAGGTGAAGACCCAGCTGTCGAAGAAGCCTGTCATGTCAATGCCCGTGTATTCGGTGATGGCGTCGCGCAGGTCCTCGGAGCTCGCCGACTGCCACGCGAATTTGTTCAGGTAATATTGCATAGCCTCGTTGAAAAGCTCCACGCCGAGATAGTTCCTCAAAGTATGTACTACTGTCGCGCCCTTGTCATATACCGTCGTGCCGTAGGTGAGGTCCAACGGCATGTTGTTCAGTGGGATCCAGCCTTCGGAGTTGTGGCAGCTTTTTGTGATGCTTTCAATCAGTGCGGTCATCGCGGCCTGATATTGCTCTTCGCCGTAGAGTGCGGCTTCGTAGTTCATTCCGGCGAACTGTGCGAAGCCCTCGTTGAGCCACATGTCGCCCGCCGTCTTGCATGTCACCATGTCGCCGAACCAAGCGTGCGCCATCTCATGCGCCACGAACGACTCCTCGTCGGTGTTGCCGGTGATGAGCGAACTCGCGAACCCGATGTTGTCAACGTGTTCCATGCATCCGACACTCGTGCTGACGTAACCTATTCTGTTTAAGGGATATGTGCCGAAGCAGCTCTCGAAATAGGCGGCTATCTCCTTGACGTTCACGAAAGTGCCAGGCACCTTGTTGAACTGCGACGGCTTCGCATACACGTTGACGGGGATGTCGCGTCCGATGCCGTGATATGTCTCTTCCCAAAGCTGGTAGTCGCCGACGGCGAACGAGATGAGGTATGTCGGGATCTCCTGCGCCGTGACCCAACGGTCGGTCTTCGTCCCGTCGCCGTTGTCAACGCTGCTTTCGAGGATTCCGCCGCACGACGACGTCATGGAAGTTGGGACCGTGACATAGAGGTCGTAGGTGGCTTTGTCAACGAAGTCGTCAACGCACGGGAACCATGTCTTGCCGAGGTTATGTGGCTGACTCTCGAAGCCGACGCCCATGTTGCAGACGTAGTTGCCGCTCCACAGCACGCCGCCCCAGCCGTCATTGAAGGTGGTCCCGTTGTATGAAATGGTGAACGACGCCGTCTGATTGGCGTACATCTCAAAGCCGAGCAGTATTTTCAGGATGTCGCCGTCCTGCGAGAAACTGCTGACGATCAAATCGTTGGATGTGACATCGGTGACGGTCAGGTTTTTCAGCTCGAGGTCGATTTCCGAGATGGCATCCAAGGCGGTCAGCGTCACGGTGGTGACGGCGTCCAAGGTGTGGTTCGTGAAATCCAAGTTGTTGATTCTTATCTCATAATGTGTGACATCGATGTTTTCGCCGATGCGGTTTTTCGCGTTTCCGGCAAGCATCGACAGGATGATGATAGCTGAAAGGATGATTTTCTTTGACATGATGTTACTGATATGTAACCGCTATGCGGTTTTGTTTGTACTTATTTATTTGAAAATGATAGCATTAAGCAGTTCCAGTCTTGTAATTTGTTCGTATGACATGTTTTTTATTTTTTTGCAAAAGTAATAATTATTTCAGTAAAAATATTCTTCAGTTTCAAAATTAATACTATTTTTGCAAATCAATTTTTTAGTTATGTTTATTACAAACCTACATTCGGAAAAGGAGATTGCATCAACATCTTCAAGCAGAAAGCCAGACAAGAAGCAGTATCAGAAATGTATGCGAGGCTGTGTGACATTTGAAGAGTTTTCCGATCTTCTGAAAGAATCAGTCCAAAACCATTATGAAAACCTACGAAATTCTTGTGAAAAAGCAGGTGATTCGTGATTTGAATGAAATCAGAGATTTTATAATTGAAAACAATTCAGAATCATTAGCCAATAAATATGTGACAAACCTTCTGTCTGAAATTCAGTCTTTAAAATATTTGGCTGGTATTTTTAAATCTACGAAATATAGTATTGCAAAGAATTACCATATTTGCAAAGTATAAATTGTTTTTGGGGAAAATCAAGGTATTTATTCATGAGATTTTACGTATATTTTGATTTATGAAACACACAACTTTATTTCCAATTATATTCATCAGATATGATAATGGTTTAAATATAACTGTCAAAAGTTTGTCAATCAATAAACAACCGAACAATACAAATAGCGCAGTAATGAATAAATGCAACCATCTTTCCCATCCCCATTCAAACCAATCTGTTACAAAGTAATTAATTAACACAGGACGTCCAATATATTTGTTTTCATGAATTAAATAAACAGATATGACCGATTTTGCAATCCAATTAACAAATTTACTTTTAAATTCAAAAGATAAGAAAAAATATAACAATGCAATAGCTTCTAATATCAAAATAGGATTATTATATTTTTCTTCAAAAAGTTTATATGAAAACGAATGACAATCTAATAAAACAGCCAATAAGCCTAAGATTACCGAACATGTAATGTAAATAATCAAAGATTTCCATCTTGAAATTGTTATGTTATACAAATGAATAAAACGACCAATGAGATATAAAAAAATAAACTGCATAAAATTGTATCCGTTGGGATTCACAAGCTCTCTATACCATCCAAAATAAATATTAATTACAGACAGAAGTATTATAATCCAAATAAAAGTTTGTTTATTAATATTTTCAATACATTTATTTAGTATTGGGGAGAGTAAAAGCAACATTAAATACGATATTATAAACCATCTTGATTCTGTGAAGGCCAATATACAATTATGCATTATTCCCCATCTTCCCAAACTACCTCCATGCAAATACAAATGAACACAATAGCATAATAAGCCATAAACAGCACATCGTATATATAAATTGGTCAAATTAGTTATTTTAAGTCTAATTCCAAAATAACCGGAAATTAAAACAAATACATTAACTGCACAATAACAAAATGGATTGATAAATCTAACAATTTTCAAATCAATAGCACTTTGATTAATCATTCCTATTGATTCATATGCGTTAAATACTCCATGAACAAATGAATGATGTATAATAATCATCAACATGCAAATTATTCTTAGTAATTCAATATTTGAATTTCTAACCATGTTTGGCCTAAAAATTTTCCCCATAATAAGATACAATATAAAGTGACTTTTTTAATCCCTATATTAGGAATGGTCTTTTAAACAGGCTACAAAATTAAACTTTTTTGACATATTTAATCCGTTTTTTTTTATTAAAACCTATTATCATATTTATAAACAATAACTTACATATAACTTTTAGGTGAATTTCATACAAATGTAATAGTATTCGAGTTTCAAGTATTACTCACAAATTCGAATTGAGGAAGTTATAAATGTAACACAACTACAAGTTTGACTTTTAAAATGAATTCACCAAGTCACTAAATGTAATGATACAAACAATAATTCGCTTGAACGGCAAGAGCTCGGCTAAATACCGAGCTCTTATGGAGATAACTTTAATATTTCTCAGACCAATTTTTGTTGGGTCTGTTCAACCTCGCCATGCGCCCTTTAAACTTTTTACTTTATAACTTTTTAAACTTTCAACTACTCTGCGTCTTCAACTCTGACCGGCTCCGGCATCGCTTTATGGATGTCGAGTTCGTCGATGAGGTTGGTCGCGCCGGAGAGCTTGTCGATGATGAACAGCACGTAGCGGATGTCAACGTTGATGGTTCTCTGGAGTGTAGGCTCGAAGTTGACGTCGCCGCTCATCGCCTCCCAGTTGCCGTCGAAGGCGAGGCCGATGAGTTCGCCTTTGCCGTTCATGATAGGACTGCCCGAGTTGCCGCCTGTGATGTCGTTGGTCGAGAGGAAGCATGTGATAAGCTCGCCGTTCTTGTCGGCATATTGCCCGAAGTCTCTCGCCTCGATGAGTTCGATGAGTCGTTTCGGTGAGTCGAACTCGAAGTCACCGGGGATGTATTTCTCGATGACGCCATTGGCTGTGCATACGTAATCGTAAGAGATGGCATCGGCGGGCTGATAGTCTTTGACAGAACCGTAACTCATTCTGAGTGTTGAGTTTGCATCCGGATAGAGAACCTTGCCAGGCTGTGTCTCCGCATAGAACTCACGAAGACCTTTCACGAAGAGGTTGTTGTTTTCGCTGATGACCATGTTAGCCATTCTGTAAGCCGGGACGACTGAATAAATCTGTTCCATCATGCCATTTGCAAGTACCACAGCAGGATCGTTTTCAAGTGCCTCGATACTTGGGTTCTCAACAAATGACCTGATTAAATTCTGTGTCGCGAGGATTGAGTTTTCATTAATGTCGTTTGCCAAAGATTCAAAACTACCATCATATTTTTTCAGCAGCTCCTGAATCGATTCAGGGAGGTCTTCGGTCGCAAACTGATTTCCATATATCTTGAGGACTTCAACAAGCATCTTGTTCTCGACGCGCTGGTCAAGACCTTCAAACAATCCATCGATATTTATGTCTTTGAGAGCCAAAGTTGCTGCATCAAGCATCGCTTTTGCAGCCATGACAGCACTGTCGTTCTTGATTTCTTTTGTTTTCTTCGGTTTGCCGTTTTCTTTTGTCGTAAGATTCTTGTATTCAGTTGCGGCTGCGAGGTATTCTTCAAATTCCGCTAAGCGGTTGAATATGTTGAGCTGGCTTACAAAGTTAGGGTAATACAATGTCGCTGACAGTTCACCGAGTTCTGCATACATGGTTTCGAGGGTGCCGAGTACCTCGCCGTATTCCGCTTGACGGGATTTTGTCTTTTCAACCCACGCATAATAATCTTGTTCTGACTTGACGTTCATCATCGAAACAGGGCTGCCGAAGTTGATCCAATCGGTGAACTCTTTTTCAAGTTCGGCCTTGCGTTCGGCGACTTTGTTCTTGCGCAACATCTTCATCTGGCCTTCGAAGTTCTTCCATGTGTTGGCGAGGCCCGCCTTGTTGTCGGCGTAGCTGATGTTGACGGCCTGGTCAACCTTCATGTATTCATCCATCACGTCTGTCTCGGCTTTGAAAACGTCGTGGACGATCGGGTAGAATGTGTCAACGTTGTAGTCGATGCCGTAAGATGTCATGTAACGTTCTGTCGAGCCAGGGAATCCCCAGATCATCGTGAAGTCGTCCTGCTCTACTCCGTCCAAGCTGATCGGGAGGTGATGCTTCGGGGTGAGCGGTTTGTTGTCGGCCGAATAGGCTGCCGGTTCACCGTTGGCATCGGCATAGACGCGGAACACGCTGAAGTCGCAGGTATGACGGGGCCACATCCAGTTGTCGGTGTCGCCGCCGAACTTGCCTATCGACTGCGGTGCCGTCCCGACGAGGCGGACGTCGGTGTAGGTCTTATAGACGAACATGTAATATTCGTTGCCTTCGAAGAAGCCTTTCACGACCGGGTTGAGCTTGCCGTCTTCCGAAGCCGCCGCTTCAAGGTCTTTTATCTTCGCATTGATGGCCTTCTGACGTGCCATCCAGTCCATGTCGCTTGTAACGACACCGAGAACCTGTTCTGTCACGTCTTCCATTCTCACTAAGAATGAAGCACTTACGCCTTCGGCAGGAAGTTCCTCGCTGTAGTTTCTTGCCCAGAAGCCTTCGTTGAGGTAGTCATGTTCCACTGTCGAGAGAGCCGCGATTGAGCTGTAGCCGCAGTGATGGTTGGTGAAGAGAAGGCTGTTCTCCGACACAATCTCGCCTGTGCAGAAGAAACCGCGTGGCTTGTCGCCGTCCGAGAGGCCTACGATGGCGTCTTTCAGGCTGCTGTTGTTGATGCTGTAAAGCTCTTCGGGGGTGAGCTGGAGACCCATTTTCTGCATGTCAACGTAGTTGAGGCGTTCCACAAACATCGGGAGCCACATGCCTTCGTCGGCACGGACGATGCCCATCATCGCAAAGACGAGGGCGAAAAACAATGATGCTTTTTTCATTTTGTATTGATATTTTTATTGTTGTTACGTATATGAAACCGCAATGCGGTTCAGTCCTAATTACCTACACACCTAACCACCTATTCACCTAAAAGATACTCCATTCCCATCTCGTACCAGATGTCCTTCGGGATGCCGAGGCTGTTTACCTTGTCGAGGTCGGACTGAAGCACAGGTCTGATGACGCCGTCTCTTGCGATCCATTCCTTCACGAACTCATAGTTGCCGTCACCCTGCGCCTTGAGAATCTCGCCGCCGAGTTTCTCGACAGCCACTTTCATCATCGGGAAGTTGATTGAATAAAATCCTTCGGCGTTGCGTGTGAATGCGCCTTGTGACTCAAGGAAATTGAAAGTCAACATATTAGCCTTGCCGTGCGCTGATGCCGCGCCGAAACGTACCGAGCGGAAGATGCCGGCCATGAATGTGGTGTAATTCTCTTCAAGTGTGGTGTTGGTGTATTCGCCCATCTCCGAAAGCTTCGTCACGAGGAAGAGACCGAGGATGTCGGCCTTCGCCTCTTCGATGGCAGAATATTGTTCCTTAAGTGTATGACGCACAGTACCTTGTCCGTTGAGCGTGTTCTTGATGCCGAGGCCGTGGGCCACTTCGTGGAACATCACGTTGGCGAAGAAAGCATCGAATTTGATGTTCGGGCGTGACTCTTCCGTCATCAGGACGTTTGAGATTGGGACCACGATCTGGTCGAACTTGGCCTGCATCGCGTTCTTGAGCTGGAGCTTGCGTGTGCCTTTCTGGAGCTGCACCCTCTCATCGTTAGGAAGGTTGATGGCGATGGTCTTTGAACCCATGTTGCAGTCGCCGCCGTAGAACACCACGTCATAGACGGCGAGGTCGGCGTCGGTGCCTGGCTTCTCCTGCTTGTATTCGTCAGGAACAGGGAGTTTGGTCTGAAGTTCAGGAAGCAGAGCCGCGTAACGTGCGAGTTTCGCGCTCCAGTCGAGGTCCTTTATTAATATGAATGACTCGTGTGCCGCCTTGTAGCCGTAGAGCGCATCGACGTAGTTCTCGATAGGTCCGATGACGAAGTCGATGTTGTTGTTGCGGACGTTCATCCAAGCCATGTCCGACTCGAAGTAATCGTCGGTGAGCAACGCCTGCGCCCTGAGTTTCAGGTATTCGGCGAACTCTTTGTCGCCGGCGAGGTCGGAGGCTTTCATGAGGAGGTCTGCCGCCTTCTCGATCTGTTCCTTATATGCTTCGTGGAACCACACGGTGTAGAGCTGTCCGTTCCCGTCGCGGCGCACCAAGGTGTAAAGGCTTGTCTTGTCTTCGTTTTCCCAAGCCTCGAACTCCTCTTTTGTCATGTCGGTCGGGTAGAACCCTGCGCCTGCGGGCATCTCGCCGTAGCCGGGGATGAAGCTGCGCAAGCCGTCGAGCTGGTCCCACGGGCCGTAGTTGATCTCCGCGAACTTGCGTGCGTTCGGGTCTTCGATGTTGTTCAGGAACTCTTCCTTGCCGTCTCCGAAGTTCTCGGTCCAGAAGATGTCGTCCATGATTTTGCCGGCTTCGAAGAGGTAGCCGAGCATCTCTTTCTCGTTTGCCGAGAGATGGTCGATGTTGCTTGTCAAAGTCACCTTTGCGTATTGGTTTGCAAGGGCTTCGTAGTCTTCTGCGTATGACTGCTGTTCGTTGTTGGTCTCCTGCTTCGGTTCGTCGCCGCAGCTCACGAGCACTGCTGAAATGGCCGTCGCCATGATGATGTTTCTTATTTTCATGTTGTTACGTGTTAATGACATGTAACCGTCATGCGGTTATGGATGTCGTGATTTGTTTTATCTGTTAATGAGAAGTTTCTTTGTGATGACTGATTCGTCCGCGGCGATTTTCACGAAATATTCGCCTTGCGGAAGTTCTGAAATGTTGATTTCATTATTGCCTTCAACGCATAGCACGACACGTCCGAACATGTCGATGACCTCGATGTTTGAAACCGTCAAGTCGCCGTTGTTGAGGATGTTGACGACTTCATTTGCTGGATTTGGGAAAACTTCAAAGCTGTTTTCAACTGTTGATTCGCTGATGAGATCCTCGTCGCACTGGTTATAAGCAGGGTTGATGTAGATTACGTTCCAGTCGTGGTGGAAGCAGAGAAGATGGAAGACCTCGCCCTCTTCGCCCGGGGTGTATCTGCCGACATTGAGGAAACCGCGGCTGCTGCCGACGCCTTCAATCCAGAATTCGCTCTCGCCCGGAAGCGTGAGGAACGAGAACTCGATCTTCTTTCTCTCGACGCCGTTTTCATCGATGATTGTTGACACCGACTCCACCTTCATCGGGTGCTCGTCGTCTTCAAGGAAGAAGTCGCCTTCTTCAAGGTCGTAGTCGTAGAGAAGCACTTCCTCTCCGTAAACGTCACGGTAGGCGAGCCACGGGCGGAAATAAACCTGATTGCCCTCTGTCCTGTAAACGCCTTCTTCGACAGGGCCATAGACTCCCGGCCACCAGCTGACGATTTCGGTATATTCCATGCCGTCAACCGTTACGTTAGCCCTTTCTTCAAACCCCATCTCGAACGTGCCTTGAGGCTCCGGCGGGCTGAATGTGTATTGACCTTGGACGTACCAATAATTCTGCGCACTCGCGCACATCGAAATCGCCACGACTGCTGTCAGAAACAGTGCGATTCTCCTGAAATTTTGTAATCTTTTAAACATAAAACTCTAATTTTAAAATTAAACTGCAAAAATAGTAAATAAAACGGAACACAAGAGAGAAATCTCACCGAACAACAAAAAAATTCCCTATTTTTGCGCCATGGCTGGAATCTACATTCATATCCCTTTCTGCAAAAGCAAATGCGCCTACTGCAATTTCTTTTCGGTCGTCACCGGGAAGCAACACGCTGATTTCCTTAATGCTTTGAGAAAAGAAATTCTAATAAGGAAATCTTATCTGAATTGTGAAAAAATTAATACAATTTATTTCGGCGGCGGAACTCCTTCACTTTTAAAATCAATTGAAATTCAATCTGTTCTCGATGTTTTGTATAAAAATTTTAACATTTCCGAGAATGCTGAAATCACACTCGAAGCGAACCCCGACACCGTCTCAAAGGAATTGTTAAAAGATTTTAACATCATAGGGATAAACCGCTTGAGCGTCGGGATTCAGAGTTTCCACGACGACGACCTCCAATATTTAAGTCGGAAACATGACTCGAAGCACGCGCTTCAGGTACTGGATTGGGCGAATATGATTGGTTTTCAGGAAGTCACGATGGATCTGATTTACGGCATCCCCACCTTGACGGAAGAGAAATGGGCGGCGAACCTCGACATTTTCTTTTCCAAAGGCATCAGTCATCTCTCGGCGTATGCCTTGACAATAGAGTCGAAGACCGCGCTTGGGCAGCGAATAAGCAAAGGCACCGCCTCCCCCGTTGACGAAGACGCCACGATACGCCATTATGAGATGCTCGTGGAACGCACTGAAAAAGAAGGCTTCGAGCATTACGAAATCTCGAACTTCGCCAAACCAGAACATTACTCCCGGCATAACCGTTCGTACTGGGACGGCGAGAAATACCTCGGCCTCGGCCCGTCGGCGCACTCGTTTGACGGTGTTTCAAGACAGTGGAACGTCGCCAACGTAACTGAATATTGCAAGCTGATAAATGAATTTCCGAACTCGTTGCAAATGAATTGGTTCGAGAAGGAAATCCTCACTTCAGACGACCGTTACAACGAATATGTTATGACTTCGTTGAGGACTTGCTGGGGCTGCGACATTGAAAACATCAAAAAGAATTTCGGTGAGAAATACCTGAAGCATTTTGAGGAAAACATCGTTTCTTACCTGAACGACGGTCATCTTGTCAGAAAAGGGAGCAGATACGTTTTGACCGAGAGCGGTATGCTTTTCGCCGACGGCATCGCGGCGGAACTGTTTGTATGAGCTGATTGATGTTGTCCCGCGGATTTTTTATCGATGTGATGTCCTGCGGCCAATTGTTAAGATTTTATGTGCGGCGGACTCAAACTGCAATCTGTCAGTTGTGATTTTCAAGCTGAAAGATGTCGGGGTAAAAAAAGGATGCAACCATTTGATATAAACCCCGAAAGTTGGACAAAAAACTTTCGGGGTTCATATCATTTTTGCGGTGAACATCCGTGTCAATAGTTGTTTTCCACATTCTCTTTCAGCGACTCGGAGATCACCTTCTTCAAATCCATGATTTTCTCCTCAACGAAGTCGCGTTTTTCAGGCTTGAAGATGTTTTTGACCTTGCCTTTCCTGAGTTTGAATTTCATGTTGTCGAAGTCAGGACCTTTTATCTCAAGTCCTAACAGATTGAGAATAGGCGGGTTAAGGACAGAGATGTTATAGTCGTAGCTCATGTCGAGGTTATGCCGTCCGTAAAGTGCCGCCTGATATTTGTCTAATGAGACGACGAACGGATACACATCGATCTCGTTTCTGAACAGCGTGAACTGCACGTCGAGCGTGTCGATTTTGTTCTCGGTGTTCTTGTCGAACCTCAACAGTTTCTTGATTGTCTTGAATGTCTCGCTGTCAAGCACCACCAAGTCGGAGCCTTCGATGCTGCACGCCGCCTTGAGTGTAGAATATTTCAGCGAATAGTCTGACTTGAGGTTTGTCTCCGCCGCGAGATGGAACTCGGCCTTTCCTGCGAACGACTTCAGCATAGGCACGATGGTGTCGATGTCGGGGACGAGTTTTATCATCTCGGCGATGTCGATGTCGAGCAGATGGAAGTCGAAGCCGGCGTAGAGGTTGTTCTTTCTCGGCGACTTGTATAAGGCGGTGAGCATCATCGTAGCGGCATCTGTTGTGAAGCCGACTTCACGCAAGACGAGGTTTCCGTCCTTGACGGTCACGTCGCCGCCGATGTTTTTGACATCAACGTTAGAGAATTTGGCCCTATTAATTAAGGTGTGCAGCGTGATGTCCGTTCCGAGCGGCACGATAAACGGGTCGTCTTCAACAAACATCGTGTCGGCGGTGGTTTGTTCTGCCACGGTGTCGGTACTTCCCATGCCGCTGAACAAGCCAAGCAACTCGCTGACATCGGTATAGTCAGAGGTGAACTTGAAGTCGCCGCGCAGCAGCTCGTTGTTATTGAAATATTCAATGAGATTGGTCATCTCACCTTCAAGGCTGAAATCGGAATTGCCGAGTATCACCCTGCTGTCTTCCACAAGAAGCCCTTTCTCGTTGTATTTCATGTTGACGCTCGGTATAATCACCGACTCATCGAGGCCGTCAACGTCAACCAAGGCGTTTGACAGGTCGATGTCGAACTTCGGGTTCCACTTTTCAAGCGGTTTTTCTTTTGTCTCGTCGCAGTCGGCACGTGCATCCAAAGCCATTGATTCTGTGTTGAGTGCGAGGCCGTCCATCGAGAACGAGAGGCTGTCGCTGTTCAAAGCAGCCGTATATGAGACATCGCCGCCATTCGCCGATTTCAGCATCGTTACCGCTCCGTTGGTGTTGTCGGCATCAACATTGATATCATCCATATTGAAAACAAGATGTGAGAAGCCGAACTCGCCGGTGACGGAAGGATTCTTTGAGTTGTCAAGGATATCTGAGACGAAACCGTTGATGTCGAAGTCGTTGAGTTTCACCGACATCATCTCCGAGACATCCGCGACCAAGTCGGTGCCGTTGACTTTCAGCTGCGCGAACTTCTTCACGTTTTCATTCGGGACGCAGCGCGGATACGCCACATTGACATTGAAATTATTCGACACCAAGTCAATTGTGTCACAATAATTTACGGAGAGGTCTTTCAGGGCGAGTTTCACATCGAACTGCGAATTCGAAAGATTCATATTCGTTACTTCAGCCACGCTGCCTTTCATATAAACATCGGCGTTGATTTTTCCATTCACTTTGATGTCGTCGGGGATAAACGACTTCACGTCGGCGGTTTTCACGTCGGCCTTGACCCTGATGTCGCAACGTCGGCTTTCGTTGAGGGCGTCTTTCACGTTTCCTTTCACATCGACGCTGCTGCTGTTCATCTTGGCTTTCAACGAGTTGAGTGTGATGTCAGTCTCACCGTTCAGGTCGATCTTCGCATTGATATCGGTGTTTATTGCCCTTACCGGGAATGGCAGGGCTTCCGGCATCTCGAAAGATCCGTCGTTGAAGGCGATGTCGGCATTAACGACAGGC
This sequence comes from Bacteroidia bacterium, assembly GCA_030537295.1. Taxonomy (GTDB): domain Bacteria; phylum Bacteroidota; class Bacteroidia; order Bacteroidales; family F082; genus Limimorpha. Next base: position 8,197 of record JAUNNU010000028.1, on the reverse strand, counting down.
ATCGACTTTTCACTGTAAACGCCCGCTACATTGGCGTTCAGTTTCAGCTTGCCGTCGGCGTAGATGCCTTCGAGAGCGTCGCCCAAGACGGCGTCCGGAACGAAATCGATGGTTTTAGCGACCTCCAAAGTGTTGGTGTTTACGTCAACATTCATGTCAATGCCGTCTTCATTCATCGCGAGATGACCGGCGAGGCCTATGATTAAATCATTGATTGCCAACGACAATTCACTTATTGTAACATCTTTCTCTTTCAGGGCAACCTGAAGCGGCGACCTCGAATCTATCGTGACATTTACGTTATTCAGATATTCGTCTTCGCCGAGCGAAAGAGAAACGCTGTCGATTCTTATTCCGGCTTCCGAACAGTTTAAAAGATTAAAGTCACGCATAACGCATTCTGTCTCAATGACAAAACCATCGAAATCGGCGGAAATCATGTTGCCGCCACTCATCATGAAGTCGGTCTTCCCAAGATTGATTTTCGGAGAGCATTCAACGATGTCGCCGACATATTTCAGCTCACTTTCAAGATTGAAATTTTTAATCACGCTGTTGATGGAAGTGGAGTCATCTGCGATATTTGCGTCTATATCATTGATTTTCAGATAAAGGTCTCCGAGATAAGCCTTCTCATCAACCTTCATTTTCAAAGTCATGTCCATGCCATTCACAGCGGCGTTGGTATTCGACGAGAGGTCAGTGTAAGAAAGATTTACGTCTTTGAGTTTCAGTTTGTCGAGGTCAATGCTGTATGACGTCGGTTCTTTCTCCTCTTCTTTTTCTTCTTCATCGCCGCTCACAAAAATGTCGAAATTGTTTTCACCTTTTTCGTTGAAAAAAGCGTTGACGCAGCCGCCATAAAGGTTCGCCTTGTTGACGATGACATTCTTATTTGAAACAAACTCTTTGATATTCAACGCCACCACGCATTCTTTGATTGCTGCGAGAGTGTCGTTCGGGCAGTTCTGCATTTTGTTGACAAGCACGAGGTCGTCAATCTCCACGCCGACATCAGGGAAAGTCTTGAAAAGTGATATGTCAACTTTCCCGATGTTATATTCGCAGGTGATGAACTTCGATGCGTATTTGTTGACCAAGGCGGTGGTGCGTTTTGGATTCAGGATGATGTCAAAAGCCACCACCAACACTATGAGAATCAAGCCTATAAGCGATCCAAGACTGATAAGTGTTATTTTCAGAGGTTTTTTCATATTTTTGAAGATTTTGTTAATTCACACGTTTTAGGTTTTCAGTTCTGCGCCAGCCGTCGTTGTTATATGAGAACGATGACTCGGTGAGAACCAATATGTTACACATCTGCGGAAGCGACCCCGAGCCGGAGTGGAAGTTGATAATCTGGGTGAACTTGCTCTTGTCGTTGTCCTCCAACTGCCACGTGAACGTGTCAGCCTCGTCTTCGGTGACATCGTCGTCTTCGTCCCACATCTTGCCGGTGCCGTCGGAGTTGTAAACTTCATAATAGTTCGCCGACACCGACTTCCATCTGCCGACAATCAATTCCTGATTTGACGTTTCATTGTCCTTTGAACATGATGTCATTGCAAAAGCCGCAATCAACATCATGATTATCATTGTTATCTTTTTCATATTAAAACATTTTTTTCGTTTGTCATGACAACCCCGCATAAATTAAGGTTTACACGGGGTTGGTTTTTTCACTCCGTGCTGTTTTAAAGAGCTGCTATCATTTCGATTTCAATGAGAGCGTCTTTCGGCAGCTGTTTCACTGCGAAAGCGGCGCGCGCCGGGCAGTCGCCGGAGAAATACTTGCCATAGACGGCGTTCATGGCGCCGAAGTTCGCCATGTCGCTGAGCAGGCATGTCGATTTCACGACGTTGTCGAAGGTGCAGCCGGCCTCGGTGAGGATGGCCTGGAGGTTCTTCATGCACTGTTCGGTCTGTTCTGTGATGCCGCCTTCCGGGAATGCGCCCGTCGCCGGGTCAATCGGGAGCTGACCCGAGATGAACAACATTCCGTTTGCTGCGATGGCCTGACTGTATGGCCCGATGGCGCCTGGGGCGTTCTTTGTTGCAATAGCTTTTTTCATTTTTCTATATTTTTGATGTTTAACATTTATCATTCAAATTTCGTTCAAATTTCATTCATTTTTTCCGGGAAAAATCCCTACGGATATGGAACCGCTACGCGGTTCTCCCTTCACCTTTTTTCCTTCCACCTAATCACCTATCTCACCTAATAATTATCGCGATAGTCTTTCTTCTTCGTCAGCTTCAGGTCCTGCAACGCCGAGGCTTTTATGTTGATTTGGAAATTCCACGATTTATATGTCCCGTAAGGGATGACGTTGAATCGCATCTCCCAGCAATGCAGGTCACGGTAAATGGTGAGCGAGGTGTATGAAAGTTTTTTCTGTTCAAAATCGTATCCTGTCTGCGCCGAGAACTTCCATTTCGGGGAGAGATTGATGTCGCCCCTGACGCCAAGGGTCTGGACTGTCCTCCGGAAATCCTTTGTGACGTAGTTTATGTATGTCGGCGTGTTTGTGATGTTCAGGCTGTAGCTCAGCGACAGCGACCATTTCGTGCTCCAGTCAACGTAACCGCCCGGATTGCTCAAGATGTCATTCATCTCTTGCTCGGAGGCGTTCGGCGATGTCTTGGGCTTGGTCTCTCCTTTGTTTTTTTTCTTCTTAAATGTCTCATTATTAAGAGTATAGTTCGCGCTGAAATTCCAGTTCACGCTTTTCTTCCTGAAAAGCCGTTTGTTCACCTCCCACTCGAACTTGTTGATGTTCTTTGTGCCGGTGGCGTCGAGTGCGTAAGGGTCCCACGTACTTGAATACTGGATGGAGAAGTTCTTGAAGAGCGTCGTCCTGCCGCTCATTGAGAGATATGACCAGTTGAGGGAGTCTTTTGCGATGTCGTAACTTCCTGAGAACGTGAAACTTTCGATAAGTGCTATCTTTTTCATTCCGGTGACGGTGTCTTTTCTCGACGGCACTTTTATCTCGAGGTTATTGCCGAAGCTGTACGTCACGCGTCCGGATTCGGCGCTTGGCGGCGAACCGTAGAGGCTGCCTTCATAATAGCTGTACATCTGCTGCACGCCGTTGCCATCGACATAATGGCCGTAGCTGTTCCAGAAGTCGGTGCTGAAGTCGGGGTTGTAAGAGAAGCCGATTGTCGGGGTGAACACGTGACGGATGGCGCGTATCGGTCCTTTCTTGAATCTCAACATTCCATATATTTTGGTGCTGAAATTACTCGACACGTCGAAAGAGAACGCGTTGCGGAAGTCGTGGATCGTGTCGGTCAGGACGCGGCCGCCGGCAGCCAAAGAAGTGTCGGCCTCCCACGACTTGTTGACATATTGGAAATACATCCTGTCGGTGAAGTTGGCAGATGTCGTCCACGACAGGTATTTGAACAGTTTCACCGGGATGTTGAGTGGCACGCGGTGCTGAAGTCCGTTTTGCAGATAGTCGGTCCAGCCTGGTTTGAAGATGAGCGAGTCGGCCATGCTGACGGTGTTCTTTCCGCTCATCGAATAGCTGAGGTTGATGTCCTGGTACCAGTGTTTCTTTCCTGGTTTGCCGAGTTTCTTGAACGGGTTGATGCGGTTCATGGTGAGCGACACTTCCGGAAGAGTCACCGTCATGATGTGTGTCAGGGTGTTTTGGCTGTGGCTTCCGTTCACGGTGAAATGAAGCATGTCGTTGGCGAAGCTCGTCTGATAGGCCACGCTCGACTGGAACGTGTTGCTCAGCTGTTCGTTTGTCGAGATGGCGTTGTATTTGTTATAGTTGGAGCTCACGATATAGACGTCGGCGGAGAACGACGACTTCGGTCTGGCCTTCGGGTCTTGCTTGTGCACCCAGCGCACCTTGAAGTCGGTGCTTTTCGAGTAGTCGGAGGAGCCTTTGGTGCCGATTTTGTTCACGGCGTAGCTTCCGGCGAACGAGCCGCTGTAGCTGTAACGTTTGTTGTATCTGAATGTCGGCTTTACCGCCCAGCTCCCGCGGGTGTAGATGTCGGTGAGCACTTCAAAATCCATGTATTCGTTGATGGCCCAGTAGAAACCGAGGTTCTCGAAATAGAAGCCGCGGTTCGCCGACTCGCCGAATGACGGCAGCAGCACGCCTGAACGCTGGCCTTTGGAGTTCGGTATCAACGCGAACGGCACCGCCAACGGCAACGGGGTCTCAGCGAGTTTGACATACGCCCACTTCGCCACGATCTTGTCGTCGGGGATGACACGCGCCTTGGCGAACTGAAACTCGAAATGCGGATGCGTCTGGTTGCTGCATGTCGTGAACGAGCCGGAACGTATGTTGATGGTGCCGTCGTCCATCTTCTTGATCTTGTTGCCGTGGATGTAACCCTGCGACTCCTCCGTGAAGACCTTGGTGATGATGCCTTTCTTCGTGTCGAAGTTGAAGGTCATCTCCTCGGCCATGTATTTGCTGTCACCCTGCGAAAACACAGGCGTCCCCGCGAGCCGTCCTGTCGAATCAGGCATCCCTTTCGCATAAACCGTGTGGTCTTCAAAGTTAAAGACGATGCAGTCGGCATCAATGGTGATGTCGTCGTATTTCACCTGTGCGCCGCCGTAATAATAAATCCTGCTGTGCTTCAGATCCTGAATCACCGAGTCGTTGCACGACCTGTCAATCTGATTGTCGATGGCGGATTTCTTCTCGTTCACGGGAATCATCGGAATGGTGTCGCCACCGGCGATTGTGTCATTGAAAAATATCGAATCGTTACTGAAAACAGTGTCATTTTTCACAATTGAGTCAGAGACAAACAGCGTGTCAACCTGCGAAATGGAATCTTTCCTGACGAGAGTGTCATTTCTCATACTCTTGGTCACGTTTCCGTCAGCGGAAGCATTTCCCGATTTATCATTCTGGTTGTCAGTTAGTTGCATAGGTCTCTGGCTTCCGCACCCCATCATCGCAATGACAAGCGCAGAGAAAAAAACAACAAAAAGTTTATATGTTTGTGGTCTGTACAAGATTTTTTATCTACTTTTGTAAAATATTTCAAACTGCAAAGATACGTTATTATGAGTTATAAACCATTATTTTTTATATTAATATGGTGCATTTTTCTTTTCACGCCTGATATTCAAGCACAAACGGGTGAAATCAAGACTGTTGTCATCGACCCTGGGCACGGCGGGAAGGACTGTGGGGCGGTCGGAGCGAAATCTTATGAAAAGAACATCACGCTGAAAATCGCCATGAAGACCGGTGATTACATCAAGAAAAAATATCCTGACGTGAAAGTCATCTACACGAGAGACGACGACTCATCCGTTGACCTTTACGAGCGCGCGAACATCGCCAACCGCAACAATGCTGATGTCTTCATCTCCATACACTGCAACTCCGTCGCCAACTCGCCTAAGACGGGCGGTGCCGAGACATACGTCATGGGAGCGCACCGCGACGCCGCCAACCTCAACGTCGCAAAGAAAGAAAACGCGTCAATCCTATATGAAGACAACGCCGACGAACATTACGGAGGCTTCGACCTGAACAGCACCGAGGCCTACATCGCGATGAGCTACATCCAGAGCGAATATAAAGACGAATCGCTCCAACTCGCGGAATATGTTCAGGATGAATTGGTGAACAGAGCCAAGAGAGGCGACAGAGGCGTGCAGCAAGCCGGTTTTCTGGTGCTTTACAAGACAGCAATGCCCTCGATTCTGGTCGAGATAGGCTTCATCTCCAATCCCAAAGAAGAAGATTACCTGACAAACGACAACGGACAGTCGTACATCGCATCGGCAATCTACCGCGCGTTCTGCACCTACAAGACAAACTACGAAAAAGAAGCGCAGTCGGTTTATGACATGGCATCAACGGAGACAAAAACCGAAACAGAACCCGTCGCGAAAAGCGAAACGAAACAGGAAAACAATACCACAGCCAAGACAGAACAAGAAACCAAAATCGTTGTTAAAGACGAGACCGGCATTGTTTACAGGGTTCAATTTGTGTCAAAAGGCTCAAAAGTCGCAAATCCGGAAGCTACATTCAAAGGTTTGGAAGACATATATGTATATGAATATAAAGGACTTATAAGATATACGGCGGGTTGTTTCAGCACAAAAGAAGAAGCGGAGAAATACCGCAGAGAAGTCGTCTCGAAAAAATACAAGGATGCCTTCGTCGCCAAATTTGAAAACGGTAAAAGGGTAAATTAAAATGGAGAATAAGAGAAAATCTGTCATCATCGGGCTTTCGTTTGTCGGCGCCCTCATTTTGTTCATCTGGGGTTATAACTTCCTGAAAGGCAAGTCGCTGCTCGAAGAATATCCTTATTATTACGCTGTATATCAGAATGTTGACGAACTTGCACCTGCCAACAAAGTCCTTGTGAACGGCATGTTTGTCGGGCAGGTCGAAGAGCTGTTTTTCAACCCGAAGAAAGACGGCACGATAATAGTGAAGTTCACCGCGAGCAGGGACGTCCGCATCCCGGCCGACAGCAAGGCGTGCATCACCGGCTCGCTCCTCGGCTCCAAATCAATAAACATCTTACTCGGAAACTCAGCACTCGACGCCAAACTCGGCGACACCCTCGCGTCAAGCATCGACAACGGAATCACCGAGATGATTTCGGCTGAACTGATGCCGCTCAAAAACAAAGTCGAGACATTGGTGATGTCAATTGACACGCTCGTCGGCAGCCTCAACTCGGTCTTGGACGCAACGACACGCGCCGACGTGAAAAGCAGCGTGAACGACCTCTCCGTTTCACTCAACAACCTGAACAAGATCTCCAACGACCTGCAACAGATCATGAGTTCAGAGAAAGGCAACATCACAGACATCGTCGAGAACGTCGGAAACATCTCGGAAAACCTTTCGGCGGTTAGCGATTCGCTCGCGCAAATCAAATACAACCAATTGGTTGCATCATTGCAGTCAACAATCGACAACCTCGACGCAATCACCACGAATCTCAAAAACGGCGAAGGCTCAGCCGGGCTTCTGCTCAGCAACGACTCGCTTTACATCAACCTCACGAAAACCGTTGACAACCTCGGTGTCCTAATCAAAAAAATCGAGGAGAACCCGAAGAAATACATCAGGGTGAAGGTGTTTTAGGGGTTTGAGGAGTTTAAGGTGGTTAGGAGTTTGAGGTGCGCCAGCCTCTCTTAACTCTACTCTCTACTCTTTTAACTAAAAAACCACTTCCCACTCAACGATGTTTTTCTTCTCGCTCGAGAACGCCACTCCGATGCGGAAAAGTTTTCTTTTATCCGCGGCGTATGGCTCGGCGTAGCCTTTGTCTTCAATCTGTTTGAGTGCTTCGGCGGCTGTGCCGTCAAGTTTGAACTCGAAGATGTAAATGTAATCGGCGGTCTCAACAATCATGTCGGCCCTGCCGCGTGAGTTCGCTTTTTCCGTCAACACTGTATAGCAAGATAAAAGCCTGAATATCAGATAGAATGTGTAATGATAATGGCTCTCGTAGCTCCATGCGCGTTCCTGATAGTTGGCGTCGTATGGGATTGAAGCCAAGAAAGCCGACAATTCGTCGCGGAGGTCATCTATGCGGCCTTGCATCAACGCCTTGTTTATCGTCAGCGCAAGTGGCTGCTGCACGTTGTTCATCTTGAAGTAGTCGTTCGCCAACAACGCCACGAAGCCTTTCTTCACCTCGACATTCGGGTAGTCCAAGGTGTAGAATCTCACGCACCCGATCCTTTCACATCCTTTTATCGTGAGGTAGCCGCTCTGGTAAATCATCGCCAAGGGGTCTTCGATGTCCGCCTTGTAGTCCATGAAGTAGCCGCTCTCATATTCCCCGTTCAGGATCTCCTGCATGTTGGTCTTGCCGCGGTCGAGCAGACGCATGAGGTACGTCGGCGTACCGGATTTGAACCAATACTCACCGAGTTTCCTGTCATTCAATGCGTTCAGCACGCTGTAAGGGTTGAAGATGTCGAGCATCTCTTCTTTCGATGACTCTTCGTCCCACATTCCTTCGGAGAAATGGTAGCCGTCGTACTGTCTCTTGAGCAGCAGGTACATTTCGTCTTTCGTGCAGCCGTATTTTTTTGCCATGACTGCTATCTCCGAATCGAAATAACTGACGAGTTCGTCCTTCGTTATGCCGCACAAAGCGTCGAACTCACTCTTCATGCTGATGTCCTCCGGCTGGTTGAAGCCGCTGAACACGCTCACCTGCG
>JAUNNU010000027.1 GCA_030537295.1 Bacteroidia bacterium | reverse complement strand
GTTTCACGAGTTTTCTGTTTTCTATCACATTTATAACTTTTCGACTCAATAGCACTGTTCCCAGAAACACAATTCCATTTCCGTTGAAATCACAAATGCCTCTCTCATTGCGGCACGACGCTGCGGTGATTCTTTTTCAGCCATTTCATTTATGAGATTCAATGCGTTACGCACACCATTTTCCATCATGTCGGAGGCATAGCATGAAATCCATTCATGATACGGGTTCTTGTCACCGTCTTTTTCAATGCTGATGATGTACTTGCCAATCTCGCTGTAAACCCACATGCATGGCAACATCGCCGCCATCGCCATGCTAAGGTCTTCAGGTTCAAAATATTGCCGTGTGTGATTTATGTATGCTGTCGTGCCAGGCATCGGCCTGATGTTTTCAGCGGCCTTGTCACCAATCATCTGCTCGTGCATGATGTGTTCTGCCTCCATGCCCTCCTTTGCGAACTGTCTGAACAGCTCTTTCATCACGCTATCCGGCAGCATGTCGGCGAGACGTGACATCTCATCGCAATAATTAATTAGGTATAAATCATCTTGATAAAGATAACGCAGGAATTTCTCGTAAGGCAGTGTGCCTGCCGCCATTTCCTGCAAGAATGGAAGGTTTTGAATGCGCTCCATTATTGGCCGGATCACGTTCCAGACATTGTCAGACCAACGCCCCTGCGCATTCCTCACTATCTTGAGAAGCGTCTCGGCCGATTGCCTCGGAGAGTCGGCAGAAACGATGTCCGAGACCACGGCTATTCCATCCAAGCCACAGAGTATCACGTCTTTAGCCGTCTTATGATTCATTCCTCCGATTCCAACCGTAGGATGTTTTGAAATTGAGGAGACTAACTGCGCACCAGCTAATAAGAACGGCGATTTCGTATCTGTCTTTGTCGGGGTGGAGAAAATCGGGGAAACACCGATGTAATCAACGTCAATGAGGTTAGCCGCCTTGACATCGTTAAGATTTTCGACTGAAATCCCGATTATCATGTCAGGGCCGAGAAGTTTCCTCGCAATTTCGTATGGCATGTCGCTCTGTCCGATATGCACGCCGTCGGCATCAACAGCAAGGGCGATGTCGATACGGTCATTTATGATAAGCGGCACGTTATAAGGACGAAGAATATCCTTCAGGTCTTGTGCAATTTTCAGGAAATCCCTTGTGCAGCAATCTTTTTCGCGAAGCTGAACCATCGTGCAACCGCCTTTCACAGCCTCTTCGACAACCCAACGGATGTCACGGCCTTTTGAAAGTTCACGGTCGGTGACTAAATAAAGTGACAAGTCAAAATTGTATCTACTCATTGTCTTAAAGTTTTTAATAAAATATCTGGTGTTAATAAATAAAGTTCATCAATAAAATTGGCTTGCATTGAGCCTGAGCCGGCGGATTTTTCAGCGGCTATCTCGCCGGCGACACCCATGACCGCCATCGCATGAACAACAGCTTCGAATATGTTTTTGTTCACCGAAGTGAAGACACCGACCATTGATGAAGCCGTGCATCCCATCGCAGTGACGCATGTCATCATCGGAGATCCGTTTGCAATTGTCTCAACGCGCTCGCCATCGGTTATGTAATCTGTTGGTCCACTGATTGTTACAACTGAATTTGAAAGTTTTGCCAAAACTTTGGCCGACTCCAACGCATCGCTTGGTGTTTCCGTGCTGTCAACGCCACGGCTTCTTACATTGCGGTTTGTCAACGCCATGATTTCAGAAGCGTTTCCGCGGATGACATCGGGGTGGCATGTCTCGATGATTTTCCATACGGTATCGGTGCGAAAAGAGGTGGCACCAGCGCCAACGGGGTCGAGAACTATCACGCCGCCACGTTTTCTCATTGCGTCTCCGGCTTTGAGCATTCCGTCAACCCATTGAGAATCAAGCGTTCCGATGTTTATTACCAATACATCGGCGATAGATGTCATCTCTTCCATCTCCTCGACGGCGTGTGCCATGACCGGCGACGCACCGATTGCGAGAAGCGCGTTGGCACTGAAATTCATCGCCACATAATTGGTGATGTTGTGAACCAACGGCGACTTCTGTCGGACAGTGTTTAAGTCATTAACAAGATGTTCTTTGTTTATCATATTGTAAATCAATACTTTTATTCAAAGAAGCATCCGATTTGGAGAATTTTAAGAAACTTTATGACTCAATTCCTACGGCAGCATTACCTGCATCAGGTTTTGAGGGTATAATCTCAGTCCGCAAGGACACCCCTTTGATATTTTGACGGTGCAAAAATAGTAATATTTTTTCAATTAAATAAAAATGTTTAAAATTTTTTACATTTCACAAATTGATTTCACAGCAACTTACCGAACTTTTTCAAAACCCACATTTTAACCTTTCCCGCCTTGCCGGAATACGGATGTTCTCTTAACGAAAGATTGAAGAATGTCTTGCCTTTGAGAACCGTCTGCGGATGCGTGAACTCGCGGAACCCCCACTCGCCATGATATGCTCCCATGCCAGAATGACCGGTTCCGTTGAACGGTACGCCCTTGACCATCAAGTGAATACAGACTTCGTTGATGCAACCGCCGCCGAATTGCTGGCTGTTCATGACACGGTTTGCCCAACGGATGTCCTTTGTGAAAAGATACATCGCCAACGGATGTTCGCGGCTCGCAATCGTCTCCATCAAAGAGTCAATGTCGCGGTCTTTAAACGGAACGACAGGCAGAATCGGGTTGAAAAGCTCATGCTGAACAATGTCATCGTCAACATTGACGGGATAGATTATCGTTGGCGAAAAACGGCGCGAATATTTGTCACCTTCGCCTCCGTAAATGATTCTGTCTCTGTGACTTTCAGCGATTTTTGCACATTTTTCGTAAGCAGCATCAGTGATGAGTTTCGGATAATCTTCATTTTCCGTTGGCTTCTCCCCTATCTGTCGCGTAAATTCTTTTTTCAGTTCTTCAAGAAACTGCGTCGCGACTTCCTCTGCAACCGCTATCTGATTGATATTGATACAGATCTGTCCTGCGTTGCACAGTTTGAAAAAAGCGATTTTGCGTGCTGCATCTTTCAAATCAGCGTCTTTGCGGACAATGCACCAGTTGCCGTTCTCGCCGCCGAGTTCCAAAGCGACCGAAGTTAGGTTTTTAGCGGCTTCAGATAAAACGTGTCTGCCGACAGCAGGCGAACCCGTGTAAAAAATCTTGTCGAAACGCTGCGCCAAACACATATCAGCAATGTCATGGCCGCCGTCGATGACCGTGACGTAGTTTTCAGGAAAGACTTCCGCGATGAACTTTTTCAGCACCGCGGTACATGCCGCCGACTTCGAACTCGTTTTGATGACGGCTGTGTTTCCGCCAGCTATGTTTGCTGTCAAAACGCCTAATGTGAGCAGTATTGGGAAGTTGAACGGACTGATAATCAACGATACTCCGTATGGCATCTTATACACTTTCGTCACGATACTCGGAAAGCACAGCATTCCGCTGAAATGTTTTTCAGGTCTCGCCCACTTTCGCAGTCCGCGGATTGTCTCATTGATTTCGATAATTGTAGGAATCACATCGCAGAGATAACCTTCGACGTCGGAGCGACCCAAATCGGTTTTCAACGCCGCCATGAAACTGTTTTCGTGAGCTATCACGGCTTTCTTAAGTTTTTTAAGTTGAGCGATTCGCCACGAAACGTCAAGCGTCGTCCCGCTGCGGAAAAATATTCTTTGGTTATCGACTATCTCTTTGATTATCTGTTCATTGTATTCCATAATCGTTTATTATTTTTTTCGTCATGATTCAATTGTTAATAAATTTTAAGAATCAAATAGTCAACATGGATTATTTCAAATAGTTTTTTCTTTCTTCCTCCGGAAATTTCTCAATTGCGTAACGCAGCATTGTACGCGGCATTGTCTTATAACGTGGTTTCAGCCATTCGCGGAGACGGTCCATGTCGCGCTTGCCCGCATCACGCACAAGCCAGCCGACGGCTTTTTGCAGCAAATCATGCAATGGCAACGGTTTCTCAAGGAAAATATCGGCTATTTTATAAGTGTCGTCAAGCTCACCGTTTCTTATGAAAGCCATCGTGCTAACCATTCCGATTCGTTGTTCCCAGATGGTTTTTCCGTTTTTTGCGAGGTCATACAGCGTGGTCCTATCTTTGTCATGAAGCCATGCGCCAAGAATCTCGTAGCAGCTGAGGTCAACCAAATCCCAGTTGTTAATATATTGAGTATGAGAAATATAAAAGTCAACGCATTGCTGCTGTAACTGTTGTTGTGACCGAGCATGCTTGAATATTTGAACGAGAGTCAGGAGTGCGGCGAGCCTTACCTCGTGATATTCGCTTGCGATACATTGTTCAAGTTCATCGAAAGTCGTTTCTTTCCAAAGTTCCTTGACAACGTTTCTTGTCACCGGGACTTTAATACCAAGAAATTTGTCGCCTTCGCCATATTGGCCTTTGCCGGTTTTGAAGAAACGTGACAATCCCGGAACTTGAGAATCATCGCGTTTTGACAGCATTGTATCGTATAATTTATTCATTCTGAAGTGATTTTGCAATATTTGTATATTTCCTGATAAAATCCGTTTTTGCGTCTGTATAGCCATCGCGGTCGTGTTCAAACTGCTTCCACAGTTTAAGTTTCAACTCCTCGTATGCTTTTGCAACATCATGATGTTCAAAAAGATAATCTCTGAAATATATTTCATCGTTATCGCCTTTAATCCTTAAATGAAGATGAAAAACACGTTCAGCGAAACCGGTTTCAGTGTAACCTTTGTTAAATGAAATCCTATTGTCAGTTTGGTTCATGCAAATGTAACCGTTTTTTAATAAAATGTTTTTAACATCCAATAAATCGCAATCATCTGAAACCTCAACGAGTATGTCAATTATCGGTTTTGTCCAAATCGTTCCGATGGCGGTGCTTCCGATATGATTGATTATAACTGTTTGTGGCAGAATTGATTGCAGAAATTTATCTTCTTCTGCGTACCATTCTTTCCAGCAGTTTTTTGGTTCGGTCAAGAAAATCGGGAAAAACCGCCACAATTCCTCCAATGTCATTTCTGAAAGTCTCTTCGCCATTGTAAAGATTTATTAACTTATAATTGCAAATAAAAATTAACGTTTGTAAGCTCTTAGTAAGACGTTCTCTCTCAACGAGTTATTGTAAAACTGTATGTCATAGAAATGCAGGCAGTCTTTCGGCCATACTTCTGCAAATTTCGGTTCCGGCTTTTCAAAATTCTCAACCATCACGACATTCAAGACGGTATCAACCGTTGCGGTCACACTCTGCTCACCGAAACTGAAATCAGCCGGAGTCGCGTCTGTGGTCCAATTTATTGGGTTTATGCATGTTACGGAGTTTTCATAGACAGGAATCCAGATGCCGTCAGGACTTTTCACCGAGTTGAACGAAATTGTCACACCCGTATCTGACGCCGATTCCGCAGGTACAATATGTTCGCATTTCAAATCCTCCTCACTGATTCCATCTCCAATCACGTATGCCGCAACGAGACGGCTATATTGTTCATTGTCAAGATGTTTCAGAAGTTCCTTTGTCATCATTGCGCCCTGGCTGAAGCCGATGATGATAAAACGGCGGCCGTTGTTCCAAGTCTGCATATAATAATCGAAAGCATCGAAGATTTCGTTTTTCACACTGTCATAGATGGCTTGGAAATTATTCTCTGGCAGAGCAATGGAACTCATCGTAAACTGATGATAATAAGGCGAATAGTAATTTATCGAATCAGGAAAAATTGTCTTTTGGACAAAATCCATCTCAATCGCCAAGGTCTTTCTTTCGTCCTCGTTGAGAACCGCCGTATAATGTTCATTTCCCTGAGAATCAAACGAATGCATGACATTTGTGGAAACAACATAAAAGGCATCGACAAAGTTTTCATCGACTTCTTTTCCGGTCTGAAACCAGGCTTCGTCAGTTTCCCAATAATTCACGGTTTTTCTTTCATCTTTGCACGACGCAAATGCAATCGCGATTACAGCAATAAGAAGTAATGATTTAAAATTTTTTAACATTTTTCTTATAATTACAAAATTTTATTAACAATTAAACTTGATTTGTTCTTTTTTCGGCAGTTTCTTGTTCACTTCATCGAAAGAATGTCTGCAAAGTGATTCAACAAGTTCATCAGGAATTTGCCCGTCGAGATGAATCTGATTCCAATATTTTTTGTTCCAATGGTGAGCGCCTTCGATTTCCGGATAACGTTCTCGAAGTTCAAGGGCATATTCAGGTTCGCATTTCAAAACGACCAAATTCGGTTTATCTAAAATTATCGCACCGAAAATCTTGCCTTTAAGCCTGAAAACCAACACGGTATCATCGAAAGGCATGTCTTCTGTCGCGAAAGGAAGCGACAGGCAGTATTCACGGAATTGTTCAATGTTCATTGATTACTTTTTTATAACCATGTAATTATCAGGCAGATCCATTGCAATTTCGATAAGTCCGGCCACCGCTTCAGCCGTTTTTTCAAACCATGGCGTGTGATGGATGAGTCTCCGTTTTCCATTGCGGACAACCTCGTAAGTGTTACCTGCGCCGGTTTCCATCATGTGCCTGATCATTTCAGCCGACTTCTTGCCATGACAGCCATAAAGATTCCTGCCTACAACGTCACCGTCACGTTCACGGGCGACGGCATTCTGATACAAAACGACACCGTCCTTGTCACAAACGGTGACTGAAAAATCAACGTTTTCAAAATAGTCAAACATCACTTTAATCATTTGAGAATCAAGAGTTTTTATTCAAGATAACCAATGCGCCAATCACTCCTGGAACCCAGCCGCAGAGCGTCAGAAGCAAAACTATGAGAACAGAACCGCAACCGCGGTCGATGACTGACAACGGCGGAAATAATATTGCCAAAACTACTCTTAAAAATGACATACGATTTAAATTTTGAGTTGCAAAGATACTTATTTTTGATGTTACATGGCAAAAAAATGTAAGACATGAAGATGATTTTCAGATTTGTTTAAAAAAAATGGGGACGTTGCAGCCTTTATAATTAAAGATGTTATCTTTGCAAAATCAAAAATTAAATTTTTAAAGATAATTTTTGGTTGAGAAAATTACGTATTTTATTGAAACACAAAGCCATGAGCAAAAAGAAGAAAAAACCGGGGGTAATAATATTAATGTTATGCATCGCAATTGCATACTTTGCGATTGAATTTTATCCTGTTGAAGAAGCGGTACAAGCGGACATAAACCTTAGCAAAATTGAGATTCCGGCGGCAATTTCTGGCCGCGCCGAACGAGTCATCACGCACAGAGGCTACACTGTTTCGTATAACTGTGACTGGAAAATCCCGAATTGGGTGGCATACGAAATCACCGATTATGAAGTAGATGGGAATGAGGAACGTTCCGACAAATTCGTTCCCGACCCGATGGTCCCGAAAAATCTGTCGGCCACCACAAACGATTACAAGAACTCCGGCTACGACCGCGGACACATGGCGCCGGCCGCCGACATGAAATGGGACGAGCAAGCCATGAAAGAATCGTTTTATCTCTCGAACATCTGTCCGCAACTGCACAACCTCAACGCCGGTGTCTGGAAGGACCTCGAAGAGCAGGTGCGTGACCTCGCCGCACAGAAAGGAAGCATCTACGTAGTGTGCGGTCCTATCGTTTCAACTGATTATCAGACAATTGGCGAGAATAACGTTGCCGTGCCGAGTGCGTTTTTCAAGGTTCTGTTGCAAAAAGAAAAAGATAAGATACACACAATCGGCTTCGTCTATGAAAACAAAAGCGGCAAACGTCCGATGTCGTCATACGCAAGAACCGTTGATGAGATAGAAGAAATCACAGGCATTGACTTTTTCGCCACACTTCCCGATGAAATAGAAAACAAGGTTGAGGCTGAAGTTGACTTCTCGAAGTGGGCTGTCAGTAAAAAATAACATCGCATCAGACGAATTGTGAAAATTTATTAACAATTGATTGTTAAAATTTTTTAACAATATTTCATGTGTATTTGACAATTTTTGTATTTTTGCACCTTAAAAATGCAAACAAGGAACGAAAAAAATTTAAATAATAACATCATAATGAAAGCATAAAGCTTTATTCTTTCAACTCTGGAAGTTTGGCCACCAATAGAGATGTTTGTAGAAAGAATAAGTTCGATGCTCACGTCAAGGGCGTGAGCTTAACTTATCACTACAAACAGGGCTTGGCCAACGCCTCAGGGTGGTGACAGAGGTTAAGTTTCACGCTTTTATTGTGTCCGCAAAACACAATGACATGGATTACAACATCGGGCGGTCGATAACGGACTACATGAAAGAAAACAAAATAAGGCAGGTAATGTTGGCGCGCATGATAAATTATGACCCTGGCAACCTTTGCCGCCTGTTGAAAAAAAATAACATCGACCTTGACATGGTTGTAAAAATATCGGTTGCGCTGAAATTCAATTTCCTGTGCGAAGTCTCCTGCCAGCTAACCGAGGAGATTGTGAAATCCGAACCGGATGGCTTCAATTTAGATAATGTCAAATCGCGATAAATTCCACCGAGAATTTTTCATCAAATTTAAAAAATATCATATAACATATTGGAATACAAGCAATTCCGTAATTATCCATTGACACTTCACTTTTATTGCACAACTCAAAAACCTTAATCGACACCTACCGAAGTGAAAGAAGACGACAGTGGTCACGTCTTTGCCTACGTTTCTGAAGATTTAGCGAGTTGTCGATAAACGAACCGTCTCATTTGTGTTTTAAAGGGAAAGACAGCCAAGTAAGGGACGGTAGTGATGATTTTGCAACTATAGGCAACTGACCTGAAACCAACAGCGTTCTGTTTTGTTTTCTATTGTGTCTTAAGCATTTTTGATTAAAAATATTAAAAATGTGATTTATTAAGCGTATAAATAAAAAATTGTATCTTTGTGAAAATGTATTTTTTTACATTAGGTAACGTAAATAATTGATTAATAAATATATATAATAATAACAAAATGAAAAAAGAAGTAAAATTCAGTCTTGTCTATCGCGATATGTGGCAAAGTTCCGGAAAATACGTGCCACGCAAAGACCAGTTGGAAAAGATTGCCCCTTTGATTATCGACATGGGTTGTTTTGACCGTGTCGAGACCAACGGCGGCGCAGCAGAACAGGTGAACCTGCTTTACGGAGAGAATCCGAACACTTCGGTGAGGGCGTTCACGGCGGCGTTGCACAAAGGCGGCATCGAATGCCACATGCTTGACCGCGCTCTTAACGCATTGAGAATGAATCCAGTGCCTGCCGATGTGCGTCAGCTTATGTATAAAGTGAAGAAAGCGCAGGGCGTTGACATCACGCGTATCTTCTGCGGCTTGAACGACGTTCGCAACATCATTCCATCAATCAAGTGGGCCAACGAAGCCGGAATGATTTCACAGGCTGCCATGAGCATCACATATTCGCAGGTTCACACAGCCGAGTATTACATGGCGATGGCCGACAAACTCATTGAGGCAGGTGCAAAGGAAATCGCATTGAAAGACATGGCCGGCGTCGGACGTCCTGTCTCGCTCGGGAAAATCGTAAATCATATCAAGACAAAACATCCTGAAATAATTGTACAATATCACGGACATACAGGGCCTGGTCTCTCCATGGCATCAACGCTTGAGGTCGTCAAGGCCGGCTGCGACTACATCGACTGCGCCATGGAACCGCTCTCATGGGGCACCGTCCATCCTGACGTAATCTCCGTTCAGGCCATGCTCAAAGACGCCGGATTCCTCGTCAAGGACATCAACATGAAAGCGTATATGGAAGCCCGTTCAATGACGCAGAGTTTCATGGACGACTTCCTCGGTTACTGGGTTGACCCGCGCAACCGCTACCTCAACTCACTCCTCCTCGGATGCGGACTGCCGGGCGGCATGATGGGTTCGCTCATGGCCGACCTCAAGAGCGTACACGCGGCGATAAACATGAATCTCAAGGCTCAAGGAAAAAAAGAACTTTCCGAAGACGAGCTTCTCGTGGAGCTGTTCCAGGAAGTGCAGAACATCTGGCCTAAACTCGGCAACCCGCCGCTCGTCACGCCGTTCAGCCAATACACCAAGAATATCGCACTCATGAACCTGTATTCGTTAAGCAAAGGAGAACCGCGCTATGAGAACTCCATCGACAAGGCAGCGTGGGACATGATCCTCGGCAAGGCAGGAAACCTCCCCGGCAAACTCGATCCGGAAATCATCGAATTGGCAAAGAAGAAAGGCTACGAGTTCTTCACCGGCAACCCGCAGGACAACTACCCTGACGCACTGCCGCATTTCATCGAGATGATGAAGCAGGAAGGCTGGGACCGCGGTCAGGACGACGAGGAGCTGTTCGAGTTCGCCATGCACGAGAAACAGTACCGTGAATATAAGTCGGGCGAGGCTAAACGCCGTTTCAACCAGGAACTTGAAGAGAAAATGAAGGCGAAATGCGAAAACGGCGGTGTCACCGTAAGCCATAACGACCTCGTCAAGATGCGCCACCCGAACGCCGAAGCCGTCACCGCTGAAGCCTCCGGCAAGATGCTCTGGGAAATCGATGTCATCGATAAGTCAATGGCACCGGCGACAGGCAAAGTGTATAAAGAAGGCGATCTGCTGTGCTACATCCAGACACCTTACTGCAACATCCCCGTCATGACCAACTGGAGCGGCAAGCTCGTGGAAGCCACCGTCGAACAAGGTGCCAACGTCAGCAAAGGCGACATCATAGCACTCATCGAGAAATAGCTAACGTATTGTCACAAAACGAGTTCTGCAAAAAAGCAGACCATGACAATGCGTAAAACCACAAATAGCAACTTTGTCAGATTAATAGTGGACGCGTGCGTTCACTATTAATCTTTTCAAGGAGTCTCATCGTCAATATTGAAGCCGTCAATATGCTGTTGTTCGGTCAGTTTGATTGCTTCTTCGTGGCCGTTGAGGGCGGCGAATGGGGCGAACTGTGCGGCTCGGGCGAACATCGACATGTGCGGATGTGCCGACGACACATGATGCGGCAGGTTGATGATGTCAGAATAATCGTTTTCAGGAATATTTTTTTCGTTCATGCCTTGTGTCCTCCGATTTGTTTGTTTCGTTCAATGGCGGTCGCGCCGTCCTCAAAGTTGGTGCCTTTGAGAATGGCGTTCTTTCCGAATCTTCTCTTCAAATCTATGATAGTCTCCTGCATCTTATGTTCTTTTGCGAGAGCCTCCTCCTCCACCCTGCTTTTCTTCTCCAATTCATCATAGTCAGTGAAAAGGTCGATGTCTGCCGTGGCGTTTTTTCGTTCAGCTTTTGACTCATCGATGACATGGCTCGCCGTCACATTGATGTATCTGACCAACAGATTTTGATTTATGATTTTGTCATAAAGATTCATCGTTGCATCAACGATAAGTCGCGACGATGAAGTCTGACGGTCGAGGTTTGCGGTGCCATGTGCGTGCTTCGGTGTCTGACGACCATAACGGTCAGTCGTGGTCTCACCAGTATATTTGGCACGGATATTGGGATTGGTCAAGGATTCGGCATCATAACTTATAGTGAGGACAATCTGGTCGGTGACGAGGTGTTTTTCAACCAAGCTCAACGCTATTGCATCGGTCATTTCCCGAACGACAACACGGGCTTTTTTGGTGTCGTAAGCGCACGACAAAACCTGTCCGCTGCTGATGGAATTGGTTTCAGGTTTGTATTTCTTGACGTAATCAATGGTACACGGTTCCCATCCCCAGGCGTGGTCGATAAGCAGTTCTGCATTGATACCGAATATCTTATATAATATTTCTTCATCTTTGACCGACTGACGCGCCACATCGCCCATTGTATGCATTCCGTAATATTCAAGTTTCCGTGCTATTCCCCGACCGATTCGCCAGAAATCCGTCAGCGGACGATGATTCCAGAGCTGCCGACGGTACGACATTTCATCAAGTTCGGCGATACGCACTCCGTCAGCATCAGGTGGTATATGTTTTGCGACAATATCCATCGCAATTTTGCAAAGATACATATTAGTGCCGATTCCAGCCGTGGCGGTGATGCAGGTAGTCTTCAGAACATCGCGAATCATCGTCATGGCGAGCTGGTGTGCGGTCATCTTATGGAGTGCGAGATAGTCGGTGGCGTCGATGAAAACCTCGTCTATTGAATATACGTGGATGTCATCGGCACTGAAATATTTCAGATAAACGTTATAGATGCGGGTGCTGTATTCGATGTAATATGCCATCCGCGGCGGAGCGATGATGTAGTCAACGGCAAGGCGCGGGTTCGTTTTAAGCTCGGTGTCAGAAACTGATTTTCCCGTCAGTCTTCTGTATGGTGCTTCGAGTTTCCTGCCGTAATTGACGTAATCGACACGTTGGATAACCTCAAAAAGTCGCGGTCTTCCCGGTATTCCGTAAGATTTCAATGACGGCGAGACAGCAAGACAAATCGTCTTCTCAGTCCGACTCTCATCCGCCACCACAAGATTAGTTGTCAACGGATTAAGCCCTCGCTCGACGCACTCGACGGAGGCGTAGAACGACTTAAGGTCGATGGCTATATATGTGCGAGAAGTCGATTCCAACGTTTTTTAAAATTTTAATGTAAAGATAGAGATTTTTCCAACAACGTCTGTATTATCACAGTCGTTTAACAATATCTGCTTTATCCATTGTCCTTGCGGGAATCTCCGAGCATCCGTTTTGGGTTAAGTTCAAAGTCTCGTTCATGATTTTCATCATCAATGCGATTTTTCAAGCCTTAGACGGTTGTGAAGAGTGCTTTCGGGTGTAATTGAATCTATTTCAACTTCTCGTTATTTTTATGCCGGTCGCTGTCACGCGATGTCTTCTTTTCAATGTTTTTCCGAAACGACTCTGTAAGGTCAACGCCGGTTTGGTTCGCAAGGCAAATCAAAACCCAAAGGACATCGGCCAACTCGTCGCCGATGTCATGATTTTTGTCGGATTCCTTGAACGACTGCTCGCCATACGTCCGCGCGATAATACGTGCCACCTCTCCCACTTCCTCGGTGAGAATCGCCATATTCGTAAGCTCATTGAAATAGCGGACACCGATTGTTTTAATCCAGTTATCCACTATTTCCTGAGCTTCCTTAATCGTTATCTCAACATTCTGACGTTGCATTTTCGAGACGTTTCATCATTGCAAACATGAATATTGCAGAAACAACACACAGAATTATCAGCACACCCCAAATCATCACGAGTGATAAACCTGTATTCCAAATCGAACTTATGACAGATGTGAGGTAATTTCCGATTGCCGTTGCACCGAACCACATGCCCATCATAAGGCCTTTGAGTTTTGGAGGTGCGACTTTTGAAACGAATGATATTCCCATCGGGCTGAGAAGAAGTTCGCCGAATGTAAGAACCAAATATGTGGAAATCAGCCAGTTAGGTGACACAAGTATATTACTCACGCCGCCCGTAGCCTCAAGTTCTTTTGGTGAAGGAAGTCCGAACGAGGCGGCTGCCATCACACAATAACCGAGTGCCGCCACAAGCATACCCAACGCAATTTTACGTGGTGCTGACGGCTCCTTGCCTTTCTTCGCCAATGCTCCGAAAAGCGCAATAGAGACCGGTGTCAAAGCGACAACGAAGAACGGGTTGAAATGCTGGAAAATCTGCGGAAGCAAGTTGACCGTATCATCAACATTCGCGGCTTTGTACCAGACACCCGCCACACACAATGCGAGAATTACTCCAGAAATCACCTTACCTTTTCCATTTTCACTTTGAAATAAACCGAATATTGCATAAACTCCGACAGCGATTATTGCAAGTGTGAAAACGTCGAAACCTATTCTGGTCCAGCCAGTTGCGGTTGACGCGGTGTAGTCGCGGGCAAAATATGTCAATGTCAAGCCGGCCTGTTGGAACGCCATCCAGAAGAATATCACGACTGCGAAGACGAGGCAGAGAGCCACGACACGCTCTTTCGTCTGTTTCGGAGTGAGTTCAACGACATTTTCTGTGGCGGCTGTTTTCGCATCTTTGCGGACATCAACATGTTTGAACAGACGACGGAAACCGAAATAGATGCCAATTGACAAAATCAACGACAAGCAAGCCACGCCGAAGCCGTAGCTGTAAGCCACTGACAATGAATCGATATAACTGTTACAGAACGCTGTAATATCACCTGAAAAACTGCTTTGGCCAGCCGCGAGTGTCTCAAGACGAGTCATGCCGTCTGTGGTGATTGTTCCGTCGAGGAACTGGTGAGCCAACGAAGGAATGTTGGCGTCATAGGTGAAACCGCTTTTGCCGAGGAATGAATTTGTGACAGCAGTGGCGGTCGTCGGGGCGAACATCGATCCGATGTTGATTGCCATGTAAAACAAGCTGAAACCGCCGTCGCGTTTCGCGGCATACTTCGGGTCATCATAGAGATTTCCGACCATTACTTGAAGATTGCCTTTGAAAAGTCCAGTGCCGATGGCGATGCAGACCAACGCAACAATCATCATTGTCAACGCCATTCCGCCGACAGCGTCTTTCTGCAAAAGCAGAAGCATATAGCCGACGAACATCACAATGATGCCGGTGACCACAGTCTTGCCGTAGCCCCAAAACTTGTCGGCGATGAAACCGCCTACGATTGGCATGAAGTAAACGGCAGCGAGGAAGCCGCCATACAATTGCCCGGCAGTCTCAGCAGCCAGACCGAATTTCGCCTGCAAGAACAATACGAAAATCGCAAGCATCGTGTAATAGCCAAAACGCTCGCCTGTATTAGCTAACGCCAAGGCATACAAACCTTTAGGATGACCTTTAAACATAATTTTAAATCTTTAAATATTTGAATATTTGAATCTTAAATAATTTCTATTGAACAGTAACTTCGTCAATCATTATCCAGGCTTTCTCGCCGGCGTGTGCGTGTTTTTCAGGAAGAACGCCATAATTCTCGACCTTCACATTTATGTATTTGACCTTGTAAGCATCAATTTTAGCCCTTGCCTCCGCACGCAGACCGTTCTCGCCGAAAAACATCGGGAACTCGGCAAGGACAGGTTCCGAGAAATTGACACCGTCCGTCGAAGTTGAAACCCAAATCGCTTTTGGCGAAAGCACCCAGGCTTCTGGATGGATGGCGTAACCGACCATCACCTTATATATATCCGTTGGCTTTGAAAGCTCAATAGTGGCGTCCATGTCATCGCCTGAAAAACCAATCCAATTCTCGCCCCAGTCGTCGACTGTGCCTATCTTGTTGTCCATCAACGCGGTTTCTTTGTTCGCCGAATAGTTTTTATGAGGTTGTGTTTTATAGACGGTGTTGGCAATAATAAATTTCTTGAAGTTCTTTTCAATTGTAAATGAAGGAATTGCATTTTTCTTAAACGCTTTCGCTTTAACCAAAGTCGTCTTGTTAATTGTGAACGGGCCTTTGTAAAGTATTGAATTTTCCGTCGGTTCGCTGCCGTCTAAAGTATAATAGATATTAACAGCCGGCTCATCGACAGAAATCGTCACTTTCATTGACTTGTTAAACACTTCAAATTCAGATGTGATCACAGGCGTTTTAACATGATGTTTCATGGAAAAGACATCCTGACTGCTGAGTTCATGAACATCTTCTTTTACCGAATTAAATGGTCTCAATCTGAAAGTATATTCATAAACTCCGTTTTTTATCAGGTATTTGTCAAGGGCATCCGGGCCGCAGGTGGCTGTTCCGAGTGGTGCCTGCTTGTAATCAACATTGACAGTCCATCGGTCATTTTTTTCTATCTGGTTGATTCTCTCGGCTTTAGTCAACGCCTTATCGGAATATTGGTAAATGCTGAAATTAATTTTTTCTTCACCGCTCACCAAAAGTCCGTAACCATTTTCATTTATAATGTTAAACCAGCTAACGTCTGAACGGTTGCCGCTCTCCTGCGGTTCCTCATGCATCTCGAAGAAATCACCGGCTTTGCTCTCATAAAAACCAAATTTGCCGGAAGCATTTCGGTCAGGATAATTTTCTGTGTTTTTCCCGAAATACTCCACCGTGTTGAAAGCCAATGGCATACAGAATTGTGTTCCGATCTTTGGGAAGGTCACAACCTTGTCGGTCGGCTGCACATTCATGGTAACAACGACATTGCCATAGCCGTCAATCTGATATAATTGTTTGGTTTTCAACACAAGTTCTCCGTTTTTATCAAGAAAATCAAGCCCGACAACAATATAAGCGTGACCGTTATCGATCCTTTCAAAATGAATTGTCTTATTCTTTCCAATAGTCAAGTCATTAAGTCCGGCGAGTTCCCAGCGGCGACGGCCATTTTTGTCAACATCGTCGTTCAAGGTAGGGGCGCGCCAGAAATTCGGGGTTATCTCACCAGCCAAAAATTCCACACCTTTGTATTTAAATGATTTCGGGAGTCCGTTTTCGCAATCAAAAGCGAGTGTGAAATCCTTGTTTCCGAACTCAATTTTCGAATATTTGTTTTTGTTCTTTTCCACTTTGCAATTCAAGTACGGAGCAGCCGACTTATCCACCGTCTTTTTTGCTTCAAAAACTTTAATCTGTTCATACGCAACCTCATACCCCTGGGGAAGCATTCCATTTTCTTTCTTTGTCTTAAATGAAAAAATGATATAAACATCATCGGTCAGCTGGTGATTAACTTTATTCATTTCTTCATATAACAACGACAGGTCCATTCTGAGTTCTCTCGACTTGCCAGGCAAGCAATTGATTTCCAAATTTCCACCTATCATCGGCATTTTGGTATTGCTACGGGCGACGATACGGCATGAACAGTCCAACTCATTCAGATTTGTGAAATTGAAATTGTTGTAGATTTTGAAAACGCCGTTTTTAACGTCAACAGGGATCACATCGATGTTTTGATAACATTTCTTCACTTCCGCCATGTGTTTATGCGGTATTCTGTCGCTGGTAATCAATCCGTTCACGCAGAAACTGTCATCGTTTCCGACACCTTCGAGTGAGCCGAGGTCGCCGCCGGCAGCGTACCATTTCACTTTTTTCTCTTCGTCATATTGAACTATTGTCTGGTCAACGAAATCCCAGATGCAGCCGCCCTGAAGCTGGGGATATTTCTTGAAAACTTCCATGTAATCCGAAAGGCCGCCCAAGCTGTTTCCCATCGCATGGCAGTATTCGACGAGGATGAACGGACGATTCTTCGAGTCAAGATGTTCTTTTACAAAGCGTTCCAAGTAATCGACGCTTGAATACATTATTCCGATGAAGTCGGTGTTGTTGTCATAAAGTGCTCGCTCACAGATCACGGGACGGGTGTCGCGCTGTTTCATCCAGTCGTAGCATGCCTTTGTGCAGACTCCATTCCCACATTCGTTCCCCGTTGACCACACGATGATTGACGGATGGTTTTTGTCGCGCTCCAGCATGTTGCGGCATCTGTACAGAAACGCCTCTTTCCATTCCTCTTTCTTTGCGAGGCTGTTTTCATCGTAACCTTGCGCATGTGACTCATTATTAGCCTCATCGATGACGTAAAGACCATATTTATCGCAAAGCTCATACCAATAAATATCGTCCGGATAATGACTTGTGCGAACAGTATTTATGTTGTTTTCGAGCATTATCTTCACGTCCTGCTCCATCGTTTTCCTGTCAACGTACTGACCTGTCGTGCCGCTGTGCTCGTGGCGGTTCACGCCTTTCACCATGATTGCTTTTCCGTTCACTTTCAATTGTCCGCCAACAACTTCCGTCGTGCGGAAACCGACTTTTGAACCGACGGTTTCAATCACTTTCCCATCTTTATCTTTGATTTTGATTGTCATATTGTAAAGATTCGGTTTCTCCGCCGACCACGGCTTCACGCCATCCAAAACTGTTTTTTCAATTTTAAAAGAATAACATGTAGAATTCTTGACCTTGTTCAATTCTTTCTTACTCAACTCCTTGACAAACAATTTTTTAAATTTAGAATTATTGTTTCCGTCATTTTTCAGTTCAACTTCAACAGTAAATTTTGACGGGACACTTTTGGAATTGAAATTCAAATCTACGGTTATTCCGAACGTTCCCTTTTCGTAACTCTTGTCAAGGCCGGCGTTTACAAAGAAATCCGAGACATTGAGTTTCGGTTTCGAATAGACAAAGACATCGCGTGTGATGCCGCTCATGCGCCAATAGTCCTGATCTTCGAGATAGGAACCGTCGCAAAAACGATACGCTTCAACAGCAAGCCTGTTTGAACCCGACATATTAATATAAGGTGTGATGTCAAATTCCGCAGGAGTCTTTGAATCTTCGGAATATCCGACAAACTTCCCGTTAATCCAAAGGTAAAACGCCGATTTCAAAGCACCGAAGTTGATATAGACATTGCGTCCGTCCCACTTTGCAGGTATCTGAAAATCATATACATAGCAACCGACAGGATTATATTTTTCCGGCGCATACGGAGGATTCGCCGGAAATTCATTTGAGACGTTTGTATAAACCGGAACACCGTAACCATTTAATTCCCAATTGCCTGGCACCACAATTTTATCCCAGGCGGATACATCGTAACCGAGTTTGTAAAAATCATCGGGCTTTTCAGACGGCGTCTCAACCCAATAAAAATTCCAGTTTCCATTCAAAGATTTATAAAAATCCGAATGCTGGTAATCAAGATTTTCAATTCCTTTTTCATCGGAATAAGGAATGACATTGGTCCTCGGCTTCATTTTGTTCATCTGAAACACCGAAACATCGTTCCACCATTCGCCCACACTCTGGGCGGAAACTTCAAAATTCGTTATCAAAACAATGATACACAATAAAATAGAAAGTCTAAATTTCATTTTTTCTCGAATTATTTATTAAAATTATGACCTTGCGAAGATAAAGATTATTTTTAAACATTTAAAATTTTGAGATATTTTTATTTTTGATTACGGAAAGCTAAATAAAAATCGTATCTTTGCGAATTAAAATTGCAACAAAAATATCATGAAAAAAACATTTATATTATTGATTATCACCATATTATTTGGAATTTTCACTTCATCTTGCGAGAAACAATGTGTTTGCTACAACCTCACGACAGGCTCAAGCGGAATCATGTACAACGCCTATTCCCAAAGTGACTGCAAAGGTTGGGAAGAAATCTATAAAACTGATCCACACTTCAATCCAGACGGCCACATCATTGAATGCAAGTACGAAAAAAAATAGATTATGAAAGATAAACTATTGAATATCAGCAGGAAGCATCCGCTTTCAATAATTATTCTCACGGCATTGGTTGTCAGGATAATCGCTATGATTTTCTCCAAAGGATACGGTTTTGAAAACGAACATTTTTTTTATGTGGAAACGCCCAACGCATGGCTTGACAACATCGACAACACAGGTTACGACAGCCCGCGCGGAATCAGTCTGTTCTACGTTTCGATAAATTATCTCATTTTCGGCTTCTTCAAACTTTTCGGCATTCACAATCCGCAGTGGCTGATGTTCTTCAGCAGAATTATTCATGGCTTAATATCATTGACAATCATCACATTAGGATACAGAATCACAAAAATCATTTCAGATAAAAAATGTGCAGTTAATGTCGCCTGGCTGTTAGCTTTGCTGTGGTTCACACCTTACGTCAACGTTCACAACATCGCTCAAAACGTGACCGTGCCATTTCTGCTTTATGGGACATTGCTCATCGCAAAGCAGGAAAAGTTACGCAACGAATTAAAACACAACAATTTACATCGTTCTTCTTTTATCATCGCTGGAATATTCTTCGGCCTTGCCTTTTCCGTTTGGTATCAAAGCATCTTGTTTTACGCTGGAATCTTGGTTGCTCTGATTTTGCTGAAAAACTGGAAAGGTTCATTGATGTCGTTGCTCGGTTTTGTCATCGCAATTTGTGTCACACAAACCATTCCCGACCTCGTTGTATGGGGACGTCCATTCGTCGAATTACGTGAATTTCTTGGGAAAAGCAGCGAATATCTGTTTAATTCCGACGCCCATGCGCCATGGATTTATTACAGTTTCCTGACAGTATTGGTCGCACTGATTCCACCTTTAAGTTTCGCATTGATGTTCGGATTTTTCAAGGCCTGTCGCAAACAATTCCTGTTGTTTTTCCCGACTTTCATTTTTCTTCTTTTTTACACGATTTTCCCGAATTACGATGAATTGTACATACTTCCTGTTGTCCCGATTTTCATGATAATAGGCATGACGGGATGGTATGATTTCAGAAAAAAATCGTCATTCTGGCTGAAACACAACAGATTAGAGAGATACCTGCTTGCTTTTGGCTATTTTGTAAATGCGATTTTGATTGTCACGACAATGTTCATGTATTCAAACAAACCTGAAGTTAAAGCGATGACATATCTTTCAAAAAACGAAGCAGTCGATTTCTTTGTCATCGACAATGAGACGACAAACGAAACAAAACGTCCGCCGCTTTTTTACGAGAAGCATTGGTCGAATTATATTATTGTAAATCAAAACAATAGCAATGACACTACGCTTTTCAACAGAGATGCCGATTACGTTATTTTCAGAGAGACGGAAAATCTCGACAGCAAAGTTGAGAAAATGAAAGTTTATTATCCGAATTTAAAACATGAGGTCACGTACAAGCCATATTTCGCACAGATTCTGTACAAATGGCTGAACAACTCGAAAGATGACGGATGCGTGGCGATATATAAAGTGGACCATGAATATTGATGAAGCAAAGAAAAGAATAGCAGAATTAAGTGAATTGATTGATATTCACAACTATAACTATTACATTCTGTCACAACCCACAATCAGCGACTACGACTTTGACATGCTGATGAACGAGTTGATTGAGCTTGAAAAAGAATTTCCGGAACTTGCTTCGCCGACATCGCCGACAAAACGTGTCGGAGGCGATATTACAAAATTATTTCCGACCGTAAAGCACAGGTATCCAATGCTTTCACTTGCTAATTCATACAATCGGGACGAAATTATAGACTTCATCAACAGGACAAAAAAACTCCTTGACGAGAACAATGAGCAGGTGGAATTTGTGTGCGAACTGAAATTTGACGGGGTTTCCATAAGTCTGACCTACGAGCACGGAGTTTTAGTTCGTGCCGTCACACGCGGCGACGGTGCACAAGGCGATGACGTCACAAACAACGTAAAGACAATCAAGACGATACCGCTGAATTTAAGGGGCAGTTATCCCGATTTCTTCGAAATGCGCGGCGAGATCATAATGCCACACGAAAGTTTCAACAGAGTCAATGCCGAGCGTGACGACCTCGGTCTCCCGTTGTTTGCAAATTGCAGAAACGCCGCGTCAGGTTCACTCAAACTGATGTTTTCAAAAGAGACCGCAAACCGCCGACTTGACAATTTCTGCTATTACATGATGATGGACAATATTCCGTATTCGTCTCATTATGAAAGCCTTATGGCTGCAAAAAACTGGGGATTCAACATCTCGCCTCATATAAAAGTCTGCCAGACAATCGGCGAAATCGAAGACTTCATCAATTATTGGGATGTCAACAGGAAAAATCTTCCATTCGACATCGACGGAATCGTAATAAAAGTAAACAGCTTCTCACAACGTGACGAATTAGGTCTGACCTCAAAGTCGCCGCGATGGGCTATCGCCTATAAATTCAAGGCCGAAGAAGTCAAAACGAAATTGTTAAGTGTTGATTTTCAAGTAGGACGACACGGCACCATCACTCCGGTGGCGAATCTCGAACCCGTTCAACTTGGCGGGACCACAGTGAAACGCGCCACGTTGAACAACGCCGACTTCATCAAACAGCTCGACCTGCATTACGATGACACCGTTGTCGTGATAAAAGGCGGCGAGATTATTCCCAAAATCATTGGCATTGACACCGATTTGAGAAAACCTGACAGCCAGGAAGTTGAATTTATAAAAAGATGTCCGAAATGTGGAGCTGAACTCATAAAAAACGAAGGCGAAGCGGCATGGCGTTGCCCGAACACCATTGGGTGTCCCCCTCAAATAAAAGGCAGGATTGAACATTTCATCGGAAGAAAAGCCATGAATATCGAAAGCCTCGGTGAAGGGAAAGTCGAGGTCATCTTCGACAACCACCTTATTAATAGCTACGCCGACCTGTACGACCTGACATACGACAAACTCTACGGACTTGAAAAAATCATCGTTGTTGATGACGAGTACAGCCTTATGAATGAATCAGTTACTAAGAAAGTGTCGTTCAAGGAAAAAACCGTTACCAACATTCTTAATTCTTTGATAAAATCAAGGGAGGTGCCATTTTCAAGAGTGCTTTTCGCATTGGGAATCAAGGAGGTAGGCGAAGTAACCGCCAAAATCATCGCCAACACGATGGGAAACATCGACGCTATAATGAACGCCTCCGTCGAAGAATTGCAGGAAATAAATACAGTCGGCCCAACTATTGCGCAAAACATCAGAGATTTCTTCGATGATGAACGTAACATTCAAATTGTCAACAGATTAAGAGAATTCGGACTGCAATTCGAGCAAGAAAAGAAAACTGTTTCCGAAAATCAGGTTCTCGATGGCAAATCGATTGTGGTGA
The DNA here is from genome assembly GCA_030537295.1 of Bacteroidia bacterium. GTDB lineage: Bacteria > Bacteroidota > Bacteroidia > Bacteroidales > F082 > Limimorpha. Next base: position 5,387 of record JAUNNU010000027.1, on the reverse strand, counting down.
GTGGCGTATTCACCAATTTCTCCAGAGACGAAATCAAGCAAGTCATTGAAAATCACGGAGGCAAGAACGTCTCATCAATATCCTCGAAAACAGATTTTGTCGTCGCCGGTGAGAAAATGGGACCCGAAAAGAAGAAAAAAGCCGAATCGCTCGGTGTTAAAATCCTGACAGAAACAGAATTTATTGAAATGATTGGATATACACCGCAAACAAAATCGACAGGAACTTTGTTTTAAGACACAAATAACAAAGTTTTAAAATTATGAAGAAACACATTACATTGATTATCTGCATGTTGGTTGCGAATATATGTTTCGCACAACACTCCAAGACGTATGATTTCATTGAAAAAGACGGACAGGTCCTTCGTCTTGACGTTTATTTTCCAGATGACGGCATGGCGCAGCATCCGTGCATAATGTTTTATTTCGGAGGCGGTTTCATAACCGGAGCCCGCACTGATTCGACAGTCGTAAAATTCTGTGAAACAATGGCTTACAAACACGGTTTCGTTGCTATCGCAGCCGATTACCGGCTTGGATTAAAAGGTGTGAAAAACATCGGCGTTTTTAACACGAAGCCTGTGAAAAACGCCATTAACATGGCCGCCGAAGACGCCATTTCCGCAATCGCTTTTGTACTCGACCATTCTAAAGAATTGAAAATCAATACTAAAAAAATCATTTTAAGCGGTTCAAGTGCAGGGGCGATAACGTCATTGCAGACCGATTATTTCATCTGCAACGGATTCGGGAACGCCGGCATTCTGCCCGAAGATTTCCATATCGCCGGTGTCATTCCATTTTCAGGCGCGATATTTTCAACAAAAGGGGCGGTGAAATACAAAAAGCACTCCCCCGCCCCGACAATGTTCTTCCACGGCATGAAAGATAACCTCGTCCCGTACAAACAGATAAGATTCTTTAACATCGGGTTCATCGGCTCCGACAAGATTGTCAGGCAATTTGAGAAACACGATTATCCGTATTTCATCAGAAGATACGAAAACTACGCCCACGCCGTTGCCGGCTTTTTCAATGAAAACATTGATGAAATCCTCTGGTTTTATGACAATTACGTTGAGCAACAAGCTGATTTACAAATTGATGAAAAAGTCAATTATATAAAAAACGCTCCGAAAGTCAGGTCTGACATTTCAAAGAAAACCGACCTGTACGATTAGAATTTTACAAAAGAAAATTGAAATAGTATGTTAAAAAAACTCAGAATCACTTTGGCTGTTATCTTCTCACTTCTGATAACGCTGCTTTTCCTTGATTTCACAGGCACTCTACATGCCTGGTTCGGCTGGATGGCGAAACTTCAGTTCCTGCCGGCACTTCTCGCTTCCAATTTCATTGTTGTCGCGGCGATTGTCGTGATAACATTAATCTTCGGAAGGATTTATTGTTCGGTCATTTGCCCGCTCGGAGTCTATCAGGACGGCACATCACGGATTGGTGAAAAAATCCGCAAGAACCATTTTCGTTACAGGAAAAACCGTAAATGGTTAAGATATTCAATAGCAATCGTTTTCGCCGCGTTGCTTTTCCTCGGACTGAACTGGATCGCGATTCTCATCGCGCCTTACAGCATCTACGGAAGAATCGCCTCGAACATTTTTGCGCCTGTCTATCAATCAATTAACAATATTTTCGCCTACTTTGCGGAAAGATGGGGCAGCTACGCCTTTTATCACGTTGACGTTTACATCAAGAGCCTGCCGATTTTCATAATCTCGCTGGTTTACTTCATCGGAATCACCCTTTCGGGAATGTTTTTTGGACGCGGATATTGCAATAATGTATGCCCTGTCGGAACGGTTTTAGGCATTTTTGCAAAATATTCATTGTTGAAACCGCACATCGACGCCGAAAAATGCAAGTCATGCGGACTTTGCGAGAAGAATTGCAGATGCAGCGCAATCGATTCAAAATCAAAGGCAATCGACTATTCCAAATGCGTGACATGCTTCAACTGCATCGGGAAATGCAACCGAGGGGCGATAAGCTACGGATTAGTTAAAAGTGAAAAGTTAAAAGTTAAAATGGATTTTTGCAGAAGAAGATGAATTAAAAGATAAAAGAGAAGATGAAGGAGAGATAAAAGATGAGGGAAACACTTCAAGAAAAATGTTCCTTGCCACGATAGCCGGTCTCGCCACGGTTTCCGCAGTCAAAGCGCAGGAGAAAATCGTTGACGGCGGACTCGCGATTATCGAAGACAAGAAAGCACCGAAAAGAAATGTTTCATTAAAACCTGCTGGTTCTCAAAGTCTTAAGAATTTCACATCAAGTTGTACCGGTTGCCAGCTGTGTGTGCAGTCATGTGAAAATCAGGTGTTGAGGCCGTCAACGAAACTCGAAAACCTCATGCAGCCGGAGATGTCGTACGAACGCGGCTACTGCCGTCCGGAATGCACTGCCTGCTCGGAAGTGTGCCCCGCCGGTGCCATAAGAAAAGTATCAAGAGAAGAGAAATCATCAATACAGATCGGGCACGCCGTATTCATTGCAAAGAATTGTGTTTCCTTCAACGGTGAGGCGGAATGCGGCAACTGCGCAAGACGCTGTCCTTCAGGCGCAATCACCATGATGCACAGCGACCCCGACGACGAATCGTCACCGATGGTCCCGATTGTGAATCAGGAACGCTGCATAGGCTGCGGAGCCTGCGAACACGTCTGCCCCGCCCGACCGTTCAGCGCAATTTACGTCGAAGGCAACGAGGTTCACAGGATGATTTGACAGGTGTTTAGGTATTTAGGTTTTAAAGTTAGAGAAATATGAAACAAAATATAACGAGAAAGGATTTCCTCAAGACATTGGGAGCGACGGCGGCTGTCACGACAATAGCGTTATCAGGCTGCAAATCAGAGACATCAGAGCAAACAACGACATATTCCGAAGGCGACATCCCGAAGGACAAGATGACCTATCGCACGAACCGCAACAACGGCGACAGCGTTTCCATCCTCGGCTACGGCTGCATGAGGCTTCCTCATAAAGACAACGTCATCGACCAGGAAATGGTCAACAGGCTTACCGACTTCGCGATGGAACACGGCGTGAATTATTACGACACCGCACCGGTCTATTGCAAAGGAAAATCGGAAGAAGCGATGGGCATCGCGTTGAGCCGCTACCCGCGCGACAAATATTTCATCGCGACAAAGCTGTCGAACTTCGCCGAAAGCACATGGAGCCGCGAGGCGTCGATGCAGATTTACAAAAACTCATTTGAATATCTGAAAACGGATTATATCGACTATTATCTGCTTCATTCCGTGGGCAACGGAAGCCGCAACCGCAGCGGCTGGGAGACGTTCAACCTGCGTTACATCGAAAACGGCATGCTCGACTTCCTGATGGAGGAACGCAAGGCCGGACGCATCCGCAACCTCGGGTTCTCGTTCCACGGCGACCAGCAAGTCATAGAGTATCTGCTTGACAATCAGGAGAAATATCATTGGGACTTCGTGCAAATCCAGATGAACTACGTTGACTGGAAACACGCCCACGACATCGACTCCGACAACATCAACGCCGATTATCTGTACAAACGTCTCACCGACCTCAACATCCCCGTCGTCATAATGGAGCCGTTGCTCGGCGGACGTCTCGCCGATTTACCGGACGTTCTCGCAAACTCGTTGAAACAGAGGACACCGGAACGCAGCGTGGCATCGTGGGCGTTCCGTTTCGCCGGCACATTCCCGAACATCCTCACCGTCTTGAGCGGAATGACATACATGGAACATCTTCAGGACAACCTGCGCACTTATTGCCCGCTTGAGCCATGTTCCGACAAGGAAATCGAAATGCTTATGAACATCGCCGACATGTATCTGAAATACCCGATTGTCCCGTGCACCAGCTGCCAATATTGCATGCCCTGCCCTTACGGCATCGACATCCCGACGAACTTCAGTTTCTACAACAAATGCGTGAACGAAGGCACTATTGTCGAGGACAAGCAGTCGGCGGAATACAGGAAATCGCGCCGTCGTTTCCTGATAGAATACAACCGTCAGCTCGAAGCCGACCGTCAGACAGAGCACTGCATCGGATGCCGTCAGTGCGTGTCACATTGTCCGCAGAAAATCGACATTCCGGCAAGGCTGAACGACATCAACGCAATTGTGGAGCGGCTGAAAAGAAATTAGAAAAAGGGTGATGTGAAAAAGCATCACCCTACCACATTCAATATCACATTGGCTACGCCTTTGCGAGTCGTCACTTCAAGCAGGTAGGAAGCCTGAATTAAGTTTCTCAGGTTCACCTCCACCCTGTCATCACCGCTTCCGTTGATTTCCTGCAACAACTGTCCTTTCATGGAGTAAATCCTGATTCGCGTGATGCCTTCCGATTCAACGACTGCCTTGTATTTTGTCGGGTTCGGATATACATTTACATTCACTGTTTCCTGTTCGCCGACATCGAAGAAGCCAGCCGTGATGGTTTTCTGCGCTTCGGTATAACCGCATTCGTTCCATGCCCGAAGTGTAAGGATGCCTGTTCCGGGATCAATCACATTCAAGTTGCAGCTTGTGCCAATGGTGTCCATCAACCAATCGACGCCGGCCAGCGACCATTCGTAATGCTTTGCGTTCGGCAACGAATCAGCCTCATAATGATAAATGCCCGTCACCAAATCCGTACCGACATACACATTCTCCCGGCCTTCAACAGCAGGAACATCCGGAATATGTTCTATCGTAAGTTGCAGATACACAATGCTGTCGCAGCCGTGGACGCTCTCCAAAGTCTGCTGGTAGCCGCCGCTTTCAGTATATTCAATATCGTTCCAGATGTAACTGTCGCATGCAAGATGTTCCCACTCGCTTGTCTGCACATCATTGATTGTCAAGTGCAAGGTGACAATGGAATCGCATCCGTGAACGCTTTGGAGATTCTGAATGTAGTCGCCGCTTTCGGTGTATTCAGTGCCGTTCCAAGTATAGGATTCGCATGATTCCTGCGTCTGTTCTTCATTGAAAATTTCATTGATTGTCAAATGCAAGGTGACAATGGAATCGCAGCCGTGGATACTTTGGAAGTTCTGTATGTAGTCGCCTGAAACGTAATAAGTCGAATCGTTCCAAGTGAATGATTCGCATGACTCAAGCGTCTGTTCTTCATTGTAAATGTTATTGACGGTCAAGTGAAGTGTATAAATGCTGTCGCAGCCGTGGACTGTATAGAAAATCTGCTGATAATCACCCGAGACGTAGTAAGTCGAATCGTACCATGTAAAGGATTCGCATGATTCCTTAGTGTCTTCCTCATTGAAGTTATCGTTGATTGTCAAATGTAAGGTGACAATGGAATCACAGCCGTGAACGCTCTGGAGGTTTTGTGTGTAATCGCCGCTTGAATAATAAGTAG
>JAUNNU010000131.1 GCA_030537295.1 Bacteroidia bacterium | reverse complement strand
CACAAGTTACACAAGTTTTAACACAAGTTGTACGAGTTTTTTGTTAGTTTAATAATTGCCGAGGTCATGTTTGACCACGTATATTTTTTCTTTTCTTCTTTCACGCCTTCAACGAAAGTCTCGAATCTTTCATTTTCATAAAAATCAACAAGAGCATCGGCGATTGCAGATGATTGTGATTCAACGACATAGCCTACCTTTCCATTTGGAATAATTTCCTTCAAACCACCGACATTTGTAACTAACATCGGTTTCTCGAAATGATAGGCAATCTGCGTCACGCCGCTCTGCGTCGCCGATTTATACGGCTGTACGATGATGTCGGCGGCATTGAAATAATCTTTCACGTCGGCGTCGGAGATATACCTATTATTAATAACAACGCAATCTTTCAGTCCGAGACGTTCAATCTGTTCGAGATACGGTTTCTCGTCGTCGTAAAACTCACCGGCTACAATCAGTTTCACGTTCACCTTCCGGAAACGTTCATCAGCGAAAGCGTCAATCAGCAGGTCGAGGCCTTTGTACGCTCTGACGAGACCGAAAAACAACATGTAATGATATTTTTCATCAAGTCCCAACTTCTTGATTGCGAATATTTTATCTTCAATATTTCCAAAATGATCATACAAAGGATGAGGCGTGAACACTTTTGGTTTCCCGTTTTTATCGAGCGATTCAACGTCAGCCAAAACCGATTTCGACAAAGCGACGAAGCCGTCCATCGCCTTCACGAAATACGGCGGGAAAATCTTGTCGAGAACCGATTTCTCATGCGGTATCATATTGTGTATCAACCCAATACACTTCGCATGACATTTCCTTTTTATGACACGTGCTATCGTTCCGAAGCAAGGTGCGAAAAACGACATCCAATAAGTGAAAATCACCACATCGGGATTTTTCCTGCTGATTTCGCGCCCGACCTTTAACCAGTTTGTCGGGCAGATGGAATTAATCATTTCAGAAATCGTTATATTCGCAGGAGCATCCGCATCGGAATATTGTGTTTTCCCTGGAAACAGAAACGATGGATATTGAAGTTTGAACGTAACAACCTCAACATCAACATTTTCCTTCACGAACTCCTGTGCGAGCCTGTCGGAAAACGCGGCGATTCCTCCACGATACGGGAAAGATGTTCCAACTATGATGACTTTCATTTTCTCCACATTATTTTCAAAGCCTTATCAATCAATTCATTAACCTGTTTTGAAACATTGAAATGATATATCAGCGACAGTCCTGCCATTACAAAAATCAATGTCCTGAACAACGCTTCAATGAATTTCGCAATGATTCCATCACCGAACAAAGCAATTAACGAAGTTGACACATATCTCATTGACAACCAATTTATTGCAAATAGAAAAACCATTATCACGACAAGTTTCAGCATATTCCATGAAAATGGATGAACATTTGATTTCCAGGCTATTACCGACAAAATCAAGATATAATAAATTGAAAACGAGCACAATGACGCCAAGGCCGAGCCGACCATTCCAAATTTCGGGATAAAGACATTGTTGAAAATTATTGCGATTGTGGTCAGCGTGGCGGTGAAAAACAGCTGGATGTGATAATATTTTGAGTAGCTCATGACGGTGACGCCGATATTCAGCGATGTGTTTATCAGTTTGGCGATTACGAGGATAAAGAAGACCCATTTGCCGACATCGTAAACGTCGCCGTTAGGCAACACGCTGAAAAACAGGTCGATATTTATCCAAATAATGAAAAACACCATAAGTCCAGCCATCAGTTGATGCAATGCCACATCTTTTGTAAGTGACTGAACAGCAGGCATATTATTATCTTTCATCGCCTGCGACACCGCCGGTTTTGAAATTGAGCCGAGTGCTCTGTACGGCATTTCGACCAACGCTGCCATGTCGTTTGCTATCTTGTAGATGCCCGTGAACATCAGTCCCATTTTCGCAGAAATCATGAAGGAATTCAGCATCGGGACAATCGTTGTGATTACCGAAGAGATAATCATTATCAGCGTGTATTTCAAGAAATCGTTGCGTATTTTCTTGTCAACATAGCCTGGTTCAATTTTGAATGATATTTTCTTCAGCGAAAGCAAGTAGATGATATTCAGCAATGTAGCGAGTACATACGCAACACACAGCCCGATGACCATTCCGTCGAGATTGATAACGCCGACGATATAAAGGATATAATCTATCAAGGTGAATGTTCTTATTCCGACCTCCCGGATGAAACGCGGGAACACGATTCGCATCAGAAGATTTGAATTCGTCTCAAACACGACGAGATAGACCATGAAAAACGCCATCGGGATGACGAAGTACATGTAATCGACAAACAATGCGGAGTTTTTTGAAAAATACGCGACGAGTGACGGCTTGAAGGCGAAGAAAAGTGCCGTGAAAACGACGAAGCCGACCAACGGGACGATCAACGTCCAACCGAAGAACCCGTGGTCACGTTTTTTTTCATCTTTAAAGAACGGATAGTAACGAATCGCCGATGTCGCCGTCCCCATTTGGGCGAGGCCGGAAAGTAAAATAGCAGCATCAGCGAGGACGCGGGTGAGACCGATTTCCTCCGGCGTGAGGTACTTCGTCATGACGAAAAACGTGGTGACAAGCCCGACGGCGACACCCATGTAACTCATCAAAGTACCCTTAATGCTCTGTTTTACAACGATTCCCAATGTAAGTGTAAAGTTATAAAGTTCTTAAAGTTTTTAAAGTCAACGTTTTAGTATGTTTTTGACGAAATTATTTGTCGGATAATTGGCATCGTTGAAGACGTGATAGAGTTCGTCCATCAGTGTATAGCCATCGAAGCTGATGTCATTCATTTCGAGTTTCTGATGGAAGACATCTACGGCGATGCGGCCTTCGAGAACGACTTTTTCTGACAGTCCCGAATTGAAGAAGCCTTTGCCGATGAGAAGTCCGAGCGTGCGGTTACGGCTCATGTCGTTGAGTGCGGTGAGTGCGAAATCGCCGAATCCGCAGTAGTTGTACATCGTCCGGTTCTCTCCGCCGAAGACAGTGAGAAGCATACGCATCTCATTGAGTGCCTTGGTGATAACGATGGAACGCATGTTCGCGGAGTCGAAGTTGGCGTCAACCATGCCGATGACGATGGCGTAAATGTTTTTCAAGATGGAGGCGTATTCGACGCCGGTGACGTCATTAGTGAAGTCGGTTCGCACGGTAGTTCCTTCAAAAACATCCTTGATAATCGGATAAAGCTCACTGTCAACCGACGCGGCGGTAAGCCCCGTGTCCTGACGGTTTATGATCTCGCGGGCGAAAGAAGGACCCTTCAAAGTCATAAGAGGATTCGGGATAATCGGCTTGATGCAGTCGGGAATGATGTTGCCATTGTTGCCGAAACCTTTCGCAAGATTCACGACAAGCGCCGAAGGATTTATATATTTCTGATTTTCAATGATGTAATTAACGACCGCATTTGAAGGAATTGCCAAAAAAATCACATCGGCATCTCCGAGGATTTCCTTGTCGCACGTTGCCTTCAAGTTTTCGAAGAGACGGCATTTCGGGAAATATTTTGTATTGACATGACTGTCATTAATCATCTCAACAACTTCATTTTCAATGGAAAGCAGATTTATTTCATCTTCGCCTTTTTCTGCGAGGACATCGCCTAAAGCCGTAGCTATGGCGCCACTTCCGACAAAAACTATCTTACGCATTTTAAAAAAATTTTGGCAAAGATACGAATCTTATCCGTATCTCCCGCATATTTCGCATTTTAGCACAGATTTTTTTTGAGCCGGCGCATCGTCATGACGAAAAGCGGTACAGTTACGAACAAGGTGAGAAGTTCTGCGACAGGCATCGAGAGCCAGATGCCGTTATTTCCAATGAGTCGTGGCAAAGTGAACAGCGGCAGCAAGGCGAACACCAACGAGCGGCACAGCGCGATTACCGCCGACTCAAGCGGACGCTCGACCGCAGTGTGGAAACTGCTTCCTATGATGTTCACAAACGACATCAGATAATGAATCGTGACCAATGTGGCGGCAGTCACAGCGAGTTCAACCAACACCACATCGCCGTTGGCAAACAACGTAACGACCTGACGTTTAAATATTTGAACAAACAAGAACGTGCCTATTCCGATGATTGCGCTCATCTTGAGTGAAACGAAAAGCAAATTTCTGATTTTGCCGTAGTCCCTTGAACCGAAAGCGAACGACATCAGCGGATAAAGTGCCTGCGACAGTCCGTAGATCGACATGTTGACAATCATGTTCATATAATAGACTATCGTCATCGCTGCGACGCCGAGAGTTCCTATGTTATTCATTAACACTATGTTAAATGCGAACATCGTGACCGCAGCCGACACCGAAGTGAGCATTTCGGAGCTTCCGTTGAAGAAAATGCGCCGCACGTCACGCCACGTCCCCATCAGCCGTCCGAATTTGACATTCGGCGAAAGCACCACCGCCGCCGAGGTGTTTGCAACACATGTCGCCACCGCAGCACCGGCCATGCCCCAACGGAAGCGCATGACGAAGACGTAATCCAAAACGACATTCACGACACAGCAGATGACACCGCTGGCGAACACCTTGTTCGGCTTTCCGGCAAGGCGGGTGAAAGCCTCCGTGAAGTTCGGGATGACGTAAAAAATTATGGCTCCGGTCAAAATGCCCAAATAAGTCCTGACGTAAGGATACACCTCGTCGTTGCTTCCGAGCAAGTAACATATTTTCTTGAGAAAACAAAGAACCGAAACGGATATAAGCGTCATCGTCACGACTAACACGATGGACGTCAATGTGGTATAACCTCTCACCAAATTCTCGTCATTCTGCCCTTTTGCGATTCCGCAAATCACGACACCGCCAGATATTATCATGATTGCGACGCTCAACATGGCGTTGACGAGAGGCATGGAGATGTTGACGGCGGCGAGGCCGAGCGAGCCTACGCCTTTGCTCACGAACACTCCGTCAATCATCATCTGGACGGAGACGATCAACATGCCGACTATACTCGGCGTGGCGTAATTCAGCAGTTGTCGGGTTGTCGGTGACATTTTACTTCAGATAATTCACTTTTTGGGTGTGACCATCAATCATTTTCTGCGACTCACCTCTGTTTGTCTCGCCGCCCGAAGATGCGATCTGAATCGACGCATTCAGCTCATATCCTATCAGGACAATCAAGCAGTTGACATAAATCCAAAGCATGAAAATTATGATACCGCCGATGGAACCGTAGAGTGCGTTGTAGCGCGAGAAATTCACGATATAATAGTTAAACCCGAAAGCACCGAGGATAAACATCGCCACAGACAATATTGTCCCAGGCGTAAACAACTTGAATTTCACCATCTTACGTTCAGGATTTCCGAAATAATACAGTATGGACACGGCAGCGAGCAATGTCATTATCATCAGAATCCACCGTGCGATATTGATGATTAAAATGAGGAAAGACTTGTTGAAACCGATATGTTGGAAAAGCCAAGGCAGAAAGTCTCGGCCTATGATGAACAATGCCATGGAGAAAATAATCATTCCCCCTATTATCATGGCGAGGAGCATGGAATACATTTGTTTTTTCATGAAACTCATCTTGCCGAGATGGATGACGCCCATGTCGAAGCCGCGGAAAAACGCCCGGAATGCGCTCGAACTGAAATAGAAAGCGAGGACGGCACTGATTGAGAGAAGTCCGTTGCGCTGGTTCGACAGGATCTCGTTTATTGTGCCGGCCATCGAGTTATATGCGCCGGCGGGAAGGAGGTTGTACAGCGTGTCCATAATCACATCGTGTATGCCCTGAATCGGCAGCAGCGGGATTATCGTGAAAAGGACCATTATTGTAGGAAACACTGAAAGAAACACAAAGAACGCAACCGCCGCACCACGGTCGATAATGTAACCTTTGGTGAAACCAGTGAAAAAATAGACAAGCACATCATAGAGTGGCATTCCCTGGAATCCAGGAAGCACCAGCAACCGCAACTTATTGATTATCCATGTCTTGACCCTTATCAGCTGTTTCTTAATTTTCTCAATATTGATGAACATCGTTTTCAAATACAAGTTTGCAAAAATAAGAAAAAAACAGTTCCGCAGACAGAAACATTTTTACTATTTTTGTGCAAAAATTAAAAACATGGAAGAACGAGTTTCACATACAGGTGTAATAACCAATATTACCGGCAATGAACTTGAAATAGAAATACATAGCAGCGCATCATGTGGTTCGTGCAGCATCAGATCGGCGTGCGGAATGTCGGAGACGAAGGAGAAACACATCGTCGTTCCAAAACCTGACGACAAGAATTTCATCATCGGGCAGCCGGTGAAGGTGAGCATGACGGCGCGGCAGGGCGGCGTGGCGGCGGTTTACGCATACCTCATCCCTGCCCTGCTGATGATTTTCACGATATTGATTATCAGCGGTTTCTCGTTGGAAGACTGGGTCGCAGCGGTCGCCGGAATCGGGGTTGCGGCGGTGTATTACTTCGTATTGTTCCTTTTCAAAGAGAAAATAAGCAGGAAGTTCGAGTACGAGGTGGAGTGAAGACCACGAGTTCACCACGAATAACACGAATTGAACGAATGGATTTTCACCACGAATGACACGAATTGAAC
>JAUNNU010000026.1:12527-28049 GCA_030537295.1 Bacteroidia bacterium | reverse complement strand
GGAAGGTGAACAACGGGAAATAAAGCATGTCAACGACACGGCCTTGCAGGAAACCAGCGTAGCCGAAAATCATGCCGTAGAACATGCCGTCGATGATGTTGCCTATCGCGCCCGCCGTGATGAGCGAGACACCGAACACCGGGCCGAACTTCACCTTCGCCTTCACCATGCGGTTTATCAGCCAAAACAGCAGGATGACCGCCGTCACCCTGAACAGGCTCAGGAAAATCTTGCCCCACACGGCGTTGGAGAATTCCCACCCGAACGCCATTCCGTTGTTCTCGATGAACAAAATATAAAACCATTTCCCGAAAACCGGGATGGCCTCCCCGATCGCCATAGTGGTCTTGACCAAGATCTTTGAGACCTGGTCAAGCAAAAGCACCGAAAATATGACAATCAGTGACTTCTTCATTTCCTTTTACCTTGATTCATCTTCGCCTCGACGCTGAGCGTGGCGTGCGGCACGGCGCGCAGACGTTCTTTGGGAATCAGCTTGCCGGTGACGCGGCATACTCCGTATGTCTTGTTCTCAATGCGGATCAGCGCGTTTTCGAGGTTCGTGATATACTTCTGCTGGCGCACCGCCAAGGCGCTGTTCTCCTCTTTTGAAAGGACGGCGGAGCCTTCTTCGAGAATCTTGAATGTCGGAGCCGTGTCGTCGGTGTTCGTGTCGCCGCCGGTGACGTTCTCCTCAAGCATCTCAAGGTCTTTCTTGGCCGTGGCCAGACGTTGAAGAATCAATTCCTTGAATTCCTCAAGCTCCTCGTCAGAATATCTGACTCTTTCCTGGGTGTTAGATGAATCTTCCATATCTATTGAATTTATACTTTTCTTATCAAAATCTTCGCCATCACCTTGTCGGCAAGTTCTTGAGCCTCAACGTCTTCATCGATTCTGTCGATGAAATTCAATGTGGCCAAAGTCTCCGAACAGATGTATTCGCCGAATCTCTCAACAGGTCTGATGATGTCGTTGTTCTTCTCGATGGTGAGGATAATCTTGTCGGTGACTTCAAGGCCGCTGTCCTTTCTCATGTTCTGGATGCGGTTGATGATTTCACGTGCAAGGCCTTCTTCGAGAAGCTCCTGCGAGATGTTGATGTCCAAGGCGACCGTCATGCCGTCCTGCGTCGTCACCGTCCAGCCCGGAATGTCTTCCGTTGAGATGAGTGCGTCTTCAAGAACCAAATTAACCTCTTGACCGTCAATGTCTAACGTCGCGCCGTTGTTCTTCTCAAACGCCCTGATGTCCTCCTGGCTCATCGAATTGAAATATTGGGTCAGATGTTTCATCATCTTGGCGTAACGTTTCAACGATGCGAAATTCGGTCTCACTTTCTTCACCAAGATGTTCAGTTCGCCGGTGAGATATTCTATTGTCTTGACATTGACTTCCGAAAGGATGAGGTGTTCGACTTTCTGCAGCTGTTCCTTCTGCTCGTCTGACATGACCGGAATCATGATCCTTGACAAAGGCTGGCGGACGCGGATGTTGGCTTTCTTTCTGAGTGACAGCACCATAGAGGCGACGAGCTGCGCCATCTCCATGCGCTCCTCAAGTTTCTTGTCGATGCATTTCTCATTGACTGTCGGGAATGTGGTGAGATGTACCGACTCCGCGCTGCTGCGGTGTGTCACGTTGTTCAGGTCGCGGTAGAGCTGTTCGGCGAAGAACGGAGCGATAGGCGAGATGAGGCGTGCCAGCGTCTCGAGGCATGTGTAGAGTGTCTGATATGCCGATGTCTTGTCGTCGGAGCCGTTGCTTTTCCAGAAACGGCGGCGTGACAGACGCACGTACCAGTTGCTCAAATGTGCATCGACGAAGTTGCCGATGGCGCGGCCGGCCTTCGTAGGCTCGTAGTTTGCGAAATCGTTATCGACTTCTGCGACGAGTGAGTTGAGTTCCGACAATATCCATCTGTCGATTTCCGGACGCTGCTCAAACGGGATGTCGGCCTCTTTGTATTCAAAGCCGTCGATGTTCGCGTAAAGCGCGAAGAATGCATACGTATTATATAATGTGCCGAAGAACTTGCGGCGTACGTCGTCAACGCCTTCCTCGTCAAACTTTAGGTTGTCCCATGGCTGCGAGTTGGTGATCATGTACCAGCGCACCGCGTCAGCTCCGTATTTCTCGATGGCTCCGAACGGGTCAACGGCGTTGCCGAGACGTTTCGACATCTTGTTGCCGTTCTTGTCTAAGACCAAACCGTTGGAAATCACGTTCTTATATGCTACGCTGTCGAACACCATGGTGGCGATGGCGTGCAATGTGAAGAACCAGCCGCGTGTCTGGTCAACGCCCTCGGCGATGAAGTCGGCCGGGAACGTCTTGTCGTTGAGCTGGCCTTCCTTGCCCATGTAATGGATCTGTGCGTAAGGCATCGCGCCAGAATCGAACCACACGTCGATGAGGTCAGGCTCGCGGAACATCTTCTTGCCCGATGCCGAGACTAAGACGACATTGTCGATATATGGCCTGTGAAGGTCGAACTTTGTGTAATCTTCTGATTTATATGGGTTTTCCGCCATGAAGCCGGCGGCTATCGACTTGTCGATCTCGTTGCGGAGCTGTTCCACGCTGCCGATGCAGATCTCTTCGTTGCCGTCTTCGGTTCTCCATATCGGGAGCGGCGTGCCCCAGTAACGCGAGCGTGAGAGGTTCCAGTCAACGAGGTTTTCGAGCCAGTTGCCGAAACGACCGCTGCCTGTGGCCTCCGGCTTCCAGTTGATGGTCTTGTTGAGTTCTATCATCCTGTCTTTCAACGCCGTAGTCTTGATGAACCAGCTGTCCAACGGATAATAGAGGACCGGCTTGTCGGTGCGCCAGCAGTGCGGGTAGTCGTGTTCGTGCTTCTCGCTCTTGAAGAGTTTGCCTTCTTCTTTGAGCATGATGACTATTTCGACGTCGAGCGACATGTCTTTCTCCGTCTTTGCCGGGTCGTATGCGTTCTTGACGAATTTTCCTGCGTATTTTGAATACGCCTCAACGTCGATATGTGTCTTGACCCATTCTTGGTCGAGGTCTTCGAGGTTGTAGAACTTGCCGGTCTTGTCAACCATCGGGGCGATTTTGCCGTCTTTGTCGATGAGTTGGAGCGGCGGGATGTTGCTCAGCAAGGCAACGCGTTTGTCGTCGGCTCCGAATGTCGGTGCGATATGCACGATGCCGGTGCCGTCTTCCGTTGTTACGTAGTCGCCGGGGATGACGCGGAAAGCGTCGCCGTCGGGCTTCACCCATGGGATAAGCTGTTCGTAATCAAGGCCAACGAGGTCTTTGCCCTTGCAAGTCCCGATGACTTCGTAAGGAAGTTTCTTGTCGCCGGCTTTATAATCTTCAAAAGAAGGTTTTTCTTCTTCCGACGGGAAGAACGATGACATAAGCGGCTTGCCGAGAATGATATAAGTGAGATTTCCGTTAATAGGATTTACCGTCTTGACGAGGTTGTATTCTATTGTCGGGCCGACGCAGAGTGCAGTGTTTGAAGGCAGTGTCCAGGGTGTCGTGGTCCATGCAACTATCTGAACGTCACTGAATTTCACGTCGGTGTCGAACGGCAGTTTCGTAAGTTGACGCTGGTTTTCCTTGAGGCGGAACATCGCCACGCAGGTGAGGTCTTTGACTTTGCGGTAGCAGCCCGGCATGTTGAGTTCATGCGAGCTGAGGCCTGTCCCGGCGGCCGGCGAGTAAGGCTGGATGGTGTAGCCTTTGTAAAGGAGGCCTTTCTTGTAAAGCTCGCGGAGCAGGTACCACAGTGTCTCGATGTATTCGTTTTTGAAGGTGATGTACGGGTCGTTGAGGTCAACCCAGTAGCCCATCTGACGTGTGAGGTCGTCCCATTTGTCCTTGTATTTCATCACTTCCTCGCGGCAGGCGCGGTTGTAGTCATCGACGCTGATTTTCTTGCCGATGTCTTCCTTGGTGATGCCGAGTTTCTTCTCAACGCCGAGTTCCACAGGGAGTCCGTGGGTGTCCCAGCCCGCCTTGCGTGAGACGTATTTGCCTTTCAAGGTCTGATAGCGGCAGAATGTGTCTTTTATCGTCCTCGCCATGACGTGATGGATGCCGGGCATTCCGTTTGCCGACGGCGGACCCTCGAAAAACACGTAGGCGGTGCCGTTTTTCGTGTTCTCAAGACTCTTGTCAAAAATGTTGTTTTCTTTCCAAAAATCACGAATCTCATTCGCTATATTAGTGAGATTCAATGTCTTATATTCGCGGTAAGCGTTTTTCATTTACTTAAAAATCTATAAATCCATAATAATAATCTGCAAAGATATAAAAAAATTGTGGTTTTTATTTAGGAAATGTGGATTTTTTTTAATTTTGCACAAATTATTAATTTATAAAGGTATGAATTACGCAATAGGAATTGATATCGGAGGGACGAACACCGATATCGGATTGGTCACAGAAAACGGCGAAATCGTCGATAAAGTTAATATCAGCACTAACAAATACACTGATGCTCAACTGTTTGTGAAAGATATGTGTGATGGCATCAAGACACTTCTTCAGCGTCGTAACATCGCCAACGTCGATGGCATCGGCATCGGTGCGCCCAACGGGAACACTTACACCGGCTGCATCGACAACGCCCCGAACCTGAAGATGAAAGGCAACATCGAGCTGGCGAACATGGTGAGGCAGTATTTCAACACAAAGGTGGTCGTCTCCAATGATGCCAACGCCGCGGCTTTCGGTGAGAAAATCTACGGCGGGGCGAAGAACCTGAAGCATTTCATCACGTTCACGCTCGGCACTGGTGTCGGCAGCGGCATCATCATCGATGGTAATCTCGTTCTCGGCGCGACAAGCACAGCCGGCGAACTCGGCCACGTCATCATGATCCCGCAGGGCCGTCAGTGCGGCTGCGGAAGAAGAGGATGCCTTGAGACTTACACCTCGGCGGGCGGCATCGTCGCGACAGCGCGCGAGCTTCTCAACGATGACACTGAATACAACGGAGTGCTCCGCCAGAACGCCGGCGACCTCACGAGCAAGATGATCGGCGACGCGGCCAACGCCGGCGACCCGTTAGCACTGAAGGTGTTCGAGAAAGTGGGCTGGATGCTCGGCTTCGCAATGGCAAACGCCGTCGCATTCTCGGTGCCGGAGGCGATTTTCCTCATGGGCGGACCTGTCCATGCCGGCGAAGTACTCATGAAACCACTCAGAAAATCGTTCGAAGAAAACCTCCTTTACGTCTATAAAAACAAGGAGACGGGCAAGCCTCTCGTCGATATCAGAGTGTCGTCATTGAAAGACAACGAGGTTGCCATTTTAGGTGCCGCCGCTTTGATACAGATGGTTATGTAATTGTATATCAATAAAATAAAAAGCACCGTTGATATTCAACGGTGCTTTTTGCTGAGCCACGTGTCGGACTCGAACCAACGACCTACGCATTACGAATGCGTTGCTCTACCAACTGAGCTAAAGTGGCTTTTTTGAACGTGCAAAGATACACTTTTTTTGAATATGTTGCGTTATTGAACAAAAATATTATTTTTATTGTTTAAAAATTGAAAATTTCGACAGATGGTTTGGGAATTTATAACGATAGTTTTATTGGCGACGTTTAAGACTTTGTTCGCGCCTTCGCTCGGCTTCGCCGTGGGCATGTCGTTCATGGTGACATGGCTCGCGACATCGATAGGCGCAATATTGGGATTTGTGGTCTTTTACATTTTCTTCGCTCAGATAATGGCTTTCATAAACAAAAAAAGAAAACCGGGCAACCGTCAGAAACAGTTGAAAACAGCAAGGAAAATAGTGACGTGGAAAAGGAAGTATCCTATATGGATTTTCGTTTTCATACTGCCGTTCACGTCAATCCCCGTGATGGCGTGCATCGTAAAGAAATTCTATAACCGTGACAAAGTCGTCTTCGCGCTTTCCATTGTGGCATCAGTTCTTTTCGCGCTCCTCGGCTGTGTGATATGCTCGCCGATTCAGATGATTTAAGCTATAACTTTATTTCTTCCGTGTCGAGAACCTGGAACACCGAGTTGTTTGACTTGAATTCCGGGACGATTTTCTTCATCTGCCCCACGATTTTGAAGTCGTCGCAGGTCGGGAGTGTCTTGTATAAAGTATCGATGTCGGCGTTGACTTCATCTTCCGTATATTCACGGACCTTGGCTCGCATGATCTTCGGGTGCTCCGTCGGAATCGTGTTTTCTTTGGTGGCTAAGAGCTCCTCGTAAAGTTTCTCTCCGGGACGCAGTCCTGTGATTTCTATCTGCACATCGGGGACGTGCGACAACTTGATCATCTTGCGTGCCAAGTCGTAGATTTTCACTGGTTTGCCCATGTCGAAGACAAAGATGTCGTCGTCTTCGCCTATGGAGCCGGCTTCAAGGACGAGGCTGCATGCCTCCGGGATCGTCATGAAGTAACGGATTATTTCGCGGCTCGTGACGGTAAGCGGGCCGCCGTGCGCCAATTGTTTCTTGAACAGCGGGATGACCGAGCCGTTGGAGCCGAGGACGTTGCCGAAACGTGTCGTCACGAACTTCGTGGAGCTGTTGCGGCTCTGCGTGTAAATCTCCGCGATGCGTTTCGTCGCGCCCATGACATTGGTCGGGTTGACCGCCTTGTCGGTGGAGATCATGACGAACTTCTCCGCTCCGTATTTCATAGCGAGGTCGGCGATGTTCTTGGTCCCGAAGACGTTCACCAAAACGGCTTCGTAAGGGAAGCTCTCCATCAACGGCACGTGCTTGTAAGCCGCCGCGTGATAAATCACCTGCGGCTTGAATTTCCTGAACGTCTCCTCCATCTTCACGGCGTCTTTGACGTTGCCGACGATGAACTCTTTCGGCACAGCGATGTGTCTGTAAGGCTCCTCGTTGTTCAGTTCAAACTGAAGGTCGTACATGGGCGACTCCGCCTGGTCTAACATGATGATGTGACGCGGATTGTATTGAATCACCTGACGGCATATCTCGCTTCCGATGGAACCGGCGGCGCCTGTCACCAACACAACCTTGCCTTCGAGTTCTTTCTTGACGTTCTCTTTCCCAAGCTTGATAGGCTCTCTCTCAAGCAAATCCTCAATCTTGATGTCTTCAATCTGATTGGCGTTGAGATTCTTGTCGTCAACCCACGCGCTGACGTGCGGCACCGATTTCACGTTAAGCCCGGTGTCAAGGAGCTTGTCGATGATTTCCTTCCTCTGCTCGACGTCAATGCTCGGCATCGCGAGAATCACCGTCTCGATGTTCCTTGACTTGATGAACTTTTTGTCGAAGGCGACTTCCGGCTTGCGAACCATAATCCCGTTGATCGATTTCCCGACTTTTGAATTGGAATCATCGATGAATGAAACGATATTGTATTGATTCAGATTGTCTTGTGTGACGGCATTCAATGTTATGATGCCGGCGTCACCCGCACCGTAAATCATCGCATTGATGATTTTGGGATGTGGACGGAAATATTCGTTGTAAATCCTTCGCAGGACAAGTCGGGCCAAAACAGTCAAAAACAGCACCATGGTGCATGTCAGCAGGATATTGGTGTAAGACGGGAAGTATGTGGGCGGGAACCAGCGGCTTTTTGCGTGTTCCGCAATGCCTTTTAACACGCAAAGTATGAAAAATACCGCCGTGGTCACTTTCGTAATCTTCTCAATGTCTTGAAAACCAGTGTATCTCACCATTCCTTTGTATGAACCCGAAATGATGAACGCAAAGCTGAAGATCACAACCACGGAAACGGAGCCTTTCAGATAGGCGCAGATCTGTGCCGAATACATTTCCGGGAAGAATTTTATCAACATGACGAAACATATTGACAGCAAAACCAAGACTATGTCAAAAACCAATACCATATATCTTGGCATCGAGCTTGAGTTACTCTTGCCGAAAATGAATTTTGCAACCTTCATTAAAAATCGTTTCATATATCCCTTTTTAAAAAATCATTTTTGCCATTCCTTAATTAATTGTTCGTCTTGCATCTTGCAAATGAGAAGACAGTCGTTGTCATCTACAACTATGTAATTATCAAGGCCTTGGACAATCACTTTCTTTTTTCCGAAAGAGCGGATGATGCAATTCATGCTGTCAACCGTCCTGATGTTTTCTCCGATTACGGCGTTGCCGTTTTCATCGGGGTTTATGTGGGTGTAAAGGCTTCCCCATGTGCCAATGTCGCTCCACCCGAAGCTCGCGGGATAAACGAACACGTCTTTCGATTTCTCCATCACGGCGTAGTCAACCGAGATGTTCGGGCATGTCGGGAACAGCTCGTCAATAATATTCTGCTCGTCGTCTTTGTAGAAATGTGGTTCGATCCTGTCGAAGATTTCCGCCAGGTCCGGGACGAGTCTTTTTATTGTGTTCACGACCATTTTCACGTTCCAGACGAAAATGCCGGCGTTCCAGAAGTATCCGCCCTCGGCGAGGTATGCTTTCGCTGTCTCAAGGTTCGGCTTCTCCTTGAATGCTTCCACAGCAACTATTGAACCCTTTGAAACTTCTGAAACTCTTGGAACCTCCTTGATGTAACCGTAGCCGGTCTCCGGCCTCGTCGGCATCATGCCGAGCGTCACGATGACGTCTTTGTCCTTGGTGAAATCCAAGGATTCCTTTATGACATCCTTGAAATGCGGCGCGTCGAGAACTATGTGGTCGGCGGGCGAGAACACCAGGTTGGCATCCGGATACTTCGCGTAAATCTTACGGCTGACGTATTCGATGCAGGGTGCGGTGTTTCTCATGCAAGGCTCCATAAGAATCTGCTGTTCAGGCACTTCCGGGAGCTGCTGCATCACCATCTCCTTGTATTTCTTCGACGTCACGATCCATACGTGGTCAGGCTCGATGACTCCGCTGAAACGTTCCACGGTGAGCTGGATCATGGTTTTCCCGACTCCCATCACGTCGATGAATTGCTTCGGTTTTTCAGGTATCGACATCGGCCAGAACCTCGAACCGACGCCGCCCGCCATTATTATAAGGTGATTGTTGTTCATTGCGAATTTGAGATTTAAAGATTCAAAGATTTAAAAAAGACTATTCTTCAACCTTGAATTTCGTCTTGCCTTGTCTGTAGGCTTTCTCCCATTCCCAGGCTGATTTCGTCATCTCGTCGATGGAGCGTTCGGCTTTCCAACCCAACTCGTTGTTTGTGAATGAGGGGTCGGCCCATATTTTCACTATGTCGCCGGCTCTGCGGCCCACGATTTCGTAGTTGAGCGGCTTGCCGGATGCCTTCTCGAAAGAATGTATGGCTTCAAGAACCGAGTAGCCCTTGCCGGTGCCGACGTTGAACACCTCGAACTGTTTTTTCATCTTGCCGTTTGCCATGCGCTCGACGGCGGCGACGTGTGCCTTGGCTAAATCCATCACGTGGATGTAGTCGCGGATCGGTGTCCCGTCGGGCGTGTCGTAGTCGTTTCCGAATACTTTCAGGCATTGCCTGATGCCGTAACCTGTCTGCGTGATGTAAGGCATGAGGTTGTTCGGCACTCCGAAAGGAAGCTCGCCGAGCTGTGCGCTTTCGTGCGCCCCGACAGGATTGAAATATCTTAAAGCAATGACATTTAATGTCTTATAGGCATTGACACTGTCTTCAAGCACTTCCTCGGCAATCTGTTTTGTGTTTCCGTAAGGACACTCGGCTTTCTTGATCGGTGCCTTTTCTGAAATGGGAAGGTTGTCAGCGTCAGGCTCGCCATAGACGGTGCATGATGACGAGAAGACGATGTTTCCGACCTTGTATTTCTTCATTGATTCCAAAATATTAATCAATGAGACAAGGTTGTTCCTGTAATATTTCAGAGGCTCGTTCACCGACTCGCCGACGGCTTTGTGCGCCGCGAAATGTATCACGCCTTTGATGTCGGTGTGACGGCTGAAGAAGTCATCGACTTTCGTGTTGTCGGTGAGGTCAAACTGTTCGAATTCCGGTCTCTTTCCGGTTATGGTCTCTATAGCGTCGAGTGCTTCGGCTCTTGAGTTGAACAAAGCGTCAACGATGACAACTTCGTGACCTTTCTGCATCAGTTCCACGGTGGTGTGCGATCCGATGTAACCTGTTCCTCCTGTTACTAAAATCTTCATTGCTTTTTGATTTCTAAAATGTTATTATTCAATTGATAGCATCGTCCGCATTCACATTGGAGCGTATCGTCGAGTCTCCTGCCGCATTCGCATACCCATCCGATCTGCCGTGCCGGCACGCCCGCCATGAGTGCGAAGTCTTTGACGTCTTTCGTCACGACGGCTCCCGCGGCGATGAGTGCGCTTCTCCCGACGGTGTGGCCGCACACGACGGTGCTGTTGGCGCCGAGAGAAGCACCTTCTTTGATTAATGTCTTCGCATAGATCCCGTGAACCGGGAAATGGGCGCGCGGCGTGACGACGTTGGTGAAGACGCAGCTCGGCCCGCAGAACACGTTGTCTTCAATCTCAACGCCTTCATAGACGGAGACGTTGTTCTGTATCCTGACGCCGTCGCCGATCTTGACGTTGTTGCCGATGTTCACGTTCTGCCCGAGTGAGCAGTTCCTCCCGAGACGTGCGCCTCTCTGGATGTGGCAGAAATGCCATATCTTGGTGCCTTCCCCGATTTCCACGTTGTCGTCAACGTAGGAGGATTCATGTACGAAGTATTTGTCCATTACAGATTGTTTTTCTCGATGTCTTTGAAATAGTTGACGGTACCGACTTTCAGTTCGTCGGTGGCAGCGTCGTCGCATACGATGATGCCTTTCGGGTGCATCTGCAACGCGCTGACAGTGCACATGTGACATACGCCGCCCTCGATGGCCGCCGCGATCGCACGGGCCTTGTTGTGCCCGTTGGCCAAAATCATCACCTCTTTGGCGTCCATCACCGTGCCCACGCCGACTGTCAAAGCCGTCTTCGGCACCTTGTTGATGTCG
Source organism: Bacteroidia bacterium (assembly GCA_030537295.1). Lineage (GTDB taxonomy): Bacteria > Bacteroidota > Bacteroidia > Bacteroidales > F082 > Limimorpha. Next base: position 17,149 of record JAUNNU010000026.1, on the reverse strand, counting down.
TTGTCGAAGAAACGTGAGTTGGCGATGATGGTGTCGGTCGTCAACGATTTCACGCGGGTGCGCGAGGTCAGTGAAGAACCAGGCTCGTTGAACGCGATGTGACCGTCAGGGCCGATGCCGCCCATGAACAAGTCGATGCCGCCGAAACTCATGATGCATTCTTCGTAACGGACGCATTCCTCTTCGAGATCTTCGGCGTTTCCGTTAAGGATGTGGACATTCTCCTTATTAATATTAATGTGGCTGAAGAAATTGTTCCACATGAATGAATGATAGCTCTCCGGATGGTCAACGGGAAGGTTCACGTACTCGTCCATGTTGAACGTGACCACGTTCTCAAACGAAACCCTGCCTTCTTCGTATGCCTTGATGAGGCATTTGTATGTGCCTATCGGCGTGGAGCCTGTCGGCAGACCGAGGACGAAAGGCCTGTCTTCCGTCGGCTTGAATTCATTGATTCTGCGGACGATATGGTTTGCCGCCCACTGTGACATCTTGTCGTAATTAGGTTCAATTATAACTCTCATGATATTTCTTTTTATGTGTTATTTTATGATTTTTCTCGCTTCGGCGATGTTTTCCAAGGCCTCTGCCGTCTCTGTTCTTATTTGTCTGACAAAACTGTTTTCTTCAAGTTTTCCGTTCACGGCGTCTCTTTCCTGAAGGTTTCTGAACGTCGAGTTGCGGATGGCATTCTCATAGTCTTTCTTTCTTGAAAGATAAACCTGGTCGGCGACGAAATGCAGGATTTTCTCGCCTTTGTCGAGTGCGTCAGTGAATATTTCCTTTGAAAGGCTCGGGCATCTGTCGTACAGGAATCTCAAAGCCTGATAGCTGTGCAGCAGTTTCTGTTTTGGGTAGTTGGCCCAGATTTCGTCGTATCTGTTATGGATTGCCTCCCAGCTGTTGAGTGTGCAGTCGCAGATGTCGTCAATGATTTTATCGACCTCATCGCCGGTCACCAACTGGCCGCCGAGGTTGACCCATTCGCGCTGACGGGCGTTGGTCAGGTGCTCGGACATCTCATCGAAAGATATTTCAGGATTGCTCTTGAGATACAAGACAATGTTTCTGACTGAATAGTATATCAACATGTCGCCGTATGCGTGATAAGCCTCGTAAGGTTTTATAATCAATACTTTACGATGACTTTTCTCGATATTTTCACCCAAAACCTCAAGTTTCCTGACGGTTTCTTTTTCTTCATTGAGAAGATGATGGCCTAACTCACGAAGCTCGCCGTATTCTTTGTCTTCGTTTTCGCCCGTTGAGCGGAGGTAAGCTTTCGCCGTCCAGACTTCGAGGAGTTTGCGGCCTGCGATGACTTCTTCCATGGTGTCTGGCGCAAATGTCTCAAATTCAATGTTTTGAATCTTACGTTTACGTTTGTCGCGTTTCAGATATTTTGAGGTGTTTCGTGCGATGGCGTACATGTTGTACATCCACCAGTAAGCCGGCATGATTTCAAGCTGGTCTTTCGCCGTATTGTTGTTCACCAAGCAGAAAGGCAGTTTGATGTCCATTTCGTTGGGGTAGTCTGACTTTGAGAGCAGCGTGAAAGAGGCGAATTTCGAGGAGTGTTTGACGCTGGTGCACAGTCCTGGCCAGAAGCCGCGTTTTGCGACAATCTCGCCGTCGGTGGCGCGGCTGTTGTGGTTGGAGCCGAGTGTCGCGCCGGCGGCCATGTTGCTCTGCCCCATGACGCAGGCGGCGATGAGGAACGAGTTGTTGTGATGCTGCTCGTGCGCCGGGAAGATTAGGTTGTTCAGCACCTCGCAGCACGAAATCGTCGAGTTGTCGCCGAGTACCGAGTAAATCACGCGTGCGCCGTATTTCAGGTTGCAGTTGTCGCCGACAACGAACCTCGTGCCGACGACGGAATAGAAGATCCTGCATCCGTAGCCTACGATGCCGTTCACCAAGATGACACCCTCGCCGATCTGTGTCGGCTCGTCTTCCGAAGAGTTGATGGTGATGTTTTTCAGTTTGCTTGCCCCTTTGATGTAGCAGTTCTGCCCGATCTTGGCGTCTTTCAAAATCCATGAGTTCTTGATGACGCAGCCTTCGCCGATGGTGCCGTAGTAACCTCTGCGTGTGTCGAAAGACTTCTTCGTTATCTCAAAAAGACGTTTCTGAAGTTTCTCATTGTCAGTATATTTCGCCCAGAGATAGGCGTCGGCGGTGATCATCCCGTCGAACGGGAGTATCTTTCTGCCGCCCGCTTCGTTCATCACTTCGAGCCACACGCGCACGTCTTCCGGCTCGCCGTCTTTGACGATGCCGTTGCCGAATTTCGAGTGGTCGGTGCACGACAGCTCGTGGATGTTGAACAGGATGCATCTGTCGCCGATGATGTAGTTTGCCATGTAGTGCACGTCGTGGATGGCGCAGAAGTCGCCGATGTCGCACGAGACTATGCTGCTGTCGGTGATCCCGCATGGCATACGGAGGTCGTGGTACTGAAGCGCCACGTTTTTCACCGCCCCGATCCTCACAAGGCCGAAGAACCGGTTGTTTTTTATGAGATTAGTGTCGAATTCGTCAGTCACGAGAATATCATCCCACTTGGTGGCGGTGTTGCTGTTTTTCACGAGCCTCTCCACCTCGTCGGAACGCAGATGACGCCATCCTCCAGCCGGATGCTTCGCCTGCATGTTCCTCAGATAATATTCGCTCTCCCCTTCAGGGATGTATTTCGCATCAATGAAGTCCTTGTAAATCTTCTCGTAAGGAATTATTGTTACTTTATCCATTTTCCTAAAGTTTAATTGATTTTCAACTTTTGATTTCAAAATTTTAACAAAATATTCCTTCTCATCACGGAAAAGGCGTGACGACGAATGCGTATCTGCATTTTGCTTTGTAAATATGTAATGCCTTACCTGTTAGCATACATTGACTCGTAGTATTTCTCGTATTCGCCGCTTGTGATGTTGTCCATCCAGGCTTGGTTGTCGAGATACCATCTTACTGTCTTCTCTATGCCTTCCTCGAACTGCAGGCTCGGTTCCCAGCCGAGTTCCTTCTGCAACTTCGTGGAGTCGATGGCGTAGCGCATGTCGTGTCCGGCGCGGTCGGTGACGTAGGTGATGAGGTTCATGTCCTCACCTTCGGCCCTGCCCAAGATGCGGTCAACGGTGTTGATGACGACTTTTATTATGTCGATGTTCTTCCATTCGTTGAAACCGCCGATGTTGTACGTCTCGGCGATTGTCCCTTTGTGGAAAATCAGGTCGATGGCGCGGGCGTGGTCTTCAACGAAGAGCCAGTCGCGGACGTTCTCGCCCTTGCCATAGACAGGAAGCGGTTTTCTGTGTCTGATATTATTGATAAACAACGGGATAAGTTTTTCCGGGAACTGGTAAGGACCGTAGTTGTTGGAGCAGTTAGTGACGATTGTGGGCATCCCGTAGGTGTCGTGGAACGCTCTTACGAAGTGGTCGGAGCTGGCCTTCGCCGCCGAATACGGTGAATGCGGCTGGTATTTCAGGTCTTCGGTGAAGAACTTGCTTCCGTATGCTAAATGATGTTTCCCGGAAGATGCTTTCGTGGTGAACGGCGGCTCGATGCCTTCGGGGTCGGTCATCTCCAACGCGCCATATACCTCGTCTGTCGAGATGTGGTAGAAACGCTTGCCCTCCCATTTTTCCGGAAGCGTCTCCCAATAGAGTTTCGCCGCCTGAAGCATTGACAATGTGCCCATTACGTTCGTCTGCGCGAATGTGAACGGGTCTTTGATGGAGCGGTCAACGTGGCTCTCGGCGGCGAGATGGATCACGCCATCGACGTTGTATTTCTTGAAGATGCCCATGATCGTCTCGAAGTCGCAGATGTCGGCTTTAACGAAAGTGTAGTTCGGCTTGTCTTCGATGTCTTTCAGGTTCGCCAAGTTGCCGGCGTATGTCAGCTTATCGACGTTAATGATATGATAGTCAGGATATTTGTTGACGAAAAGTCTCACTACGTGACTTCCGATGAATCCTGCACCGCCTGTGATGATGATATTTTTCATTTGTTTCAATTTAGTATGTGAATGGTGTTATTAAGTCTTTTAGGAATGGATGTTTCTTGTCTTTTTCGGAAAGTATGACATCCGTTGCCGGAATCTGCCAGTCGATGTTGATGTCGGGGTCGTTCCAGATAATCGCGCCTTCGCTCTGCGGGGCGTAGTAGTTGTCGCATTTGTATTGGAAAACGGCGATGTCGCTCAATACGGAAAAGCCGTGTGCGAAGCCTTTTGGCACGAAAAGCATACGATGGTTGTCTTCGCTCAGTTCCACGGCCACGTATTTCCCGAATGTCGGCGAGCCTTTGCGGATGTCAACGGCTACGTCGAGGACCTTGCCTCTGACGCAGCTCACCAATTTCGCCTGCGTGTAAGGCGGTTTCTGGAAATGCAGTCCGCGCAGCACGCCGTAGCATGATTTCGATTCGTTGTCCTGTACGAAGACCGTACCGCACACGTTTTCATTGAATTTCCTTTGCGAGAACGCCTCGAAAAAGTACCCGCGCGCATCACCGAAAACCTTCGGCTCGATGATGTAAACGCCTTCTATCTCTGTCTTTATGAAGTTCATGTCTATCTCTCTTTTCGATTCTCTCTAATCTTTCCTCTCTAATCT
>JAUNNU010000026.1:0-12517 GCA_030537295.1 Bacteroidia bacterium | reverse complement strand
AATCTCTATCTTTCAATTCGTCAATAACCCTGAGCAGATATTGTCCGTATTCGTTTTTGATCATTGGCTTGGCGTTTTCGCGCATCTGTTCTTCGGTGATCCAGCCTTTGCGATATGCGATGCCTTCGAGGCAGCCGATTTTCAGGCCGGTTCGTTTCTCGATGACTTCGACGAAGGTGGAAGCCTCTGATAATGAGTCGTGTGTGCCGGTGTCGAGCCATGCGAAACCGCGTCCGAGAAGCTGGACCTTCAGCTCGCCGTCTTTCAGGAACTCCTGGTTCACTGTGGTGATTTCGAGTTCGCCGCGTGCCGACGGCTTGATGTTCTTCGCCACATTTACAACCTTGTTCGGGTAGAAATACAATCCCACGACTGCGTAGTTTGACTTCGGTTCTTTCGGTTTCTCTTCTATCGAAAGCACGTTGCCGTCTTTGTCAAATTCCGCGACGCCGTAACGCTCCGGATCTGCGACCCAGTAACCGAAAACGGTTGCTTTCTTGTTTTCTTCCGCGTCAGCGACGGCCTGTCTCAAAAGGTTTGTGAAGCCGTTTCCGTAGAAGATGTTGTCGCCTAAAACCAAGCAGGCGCTGTCGTTCCCGATGAATTTCTCACCGATGATGAATGCCTGTGCGAGGCCGTCTGGTGACGGTTGCTCGGCATACTCGAAGTGCACGCCGAAATTGCTGCCGTCGCCGAGCAGACGCTCGAAACCCGGAAGGTCAAACGGGGTCGATATAATCAGAATATCCCTGATCCCGGCAAGCATCAAGGCCGAAACCGGATAATAAATCATCGGCTTGTCGTAAATTGGTAATAATTGTTTGCTAACCCCTTTTGTGATTGGGTAAAGACGTGTTCCTGAACCGCCAGCTAATACAATGCCTTTCATTTTATTTCTTAATTTATTGATTTTCAATTATTAAATAATTCATTCGTCATAAATGATGAAATTAGAAACTGCAAAGATAATATAATTAGTACAAACTGCGAAAAAAAATCGAAAAAAATCTGCACATATATGCGGAATCTGCGGGAATTAACAGTAACTTTGCGCAAAATTTTTGGATATGATTCTTTGTCTTGAAACAGCGACGCCGTCTTGTTCGGTTGCGCTGATACATAACGGCGAGGTTTTGGCCTGCGAGGAGGACCCGAAAGGTCAGAACCATTCTGAAAAAATAACACTTTTCATCGATTCTGTGATGAGAAAATCCGGCGTTTCCTACGGACAACTCGATGCCGTCGCCGTCAGCATGGGTCCCGGCTCTTATACCGGTCTCCGCATCGGCGTGAGCACCGCCAAAGGTCTCTGCTACGCCGCCGGAAAACCGCTCATCGCCATCGATACGCTTCATGCGATGGCGTTCGGCGGGAAAATGAAAGTCGAATCAGAAAAACCTATTTTAGTCCCGATGATCGACGCCCGCCGTATGGAAGTATATGCGGAAATATTTGATGAAAATATCAATAGAATTGAAGATACAAAAGCAATAATAATCGACGAAAATTCATTTTCTGAATACAAGTCGGAACGTGATGTTTTCCTCTTTGGCGACGGTGCCGACAAATGTGCGGAGCTTTTTGCCAACGATGACAAAATCAATGTGATAAAAGATTTTTATTGCTCGGCTGAATATATGAATGTACTCGCTCAACGGAAATTCGACAACAAGGATTTCGTTGATGTAGCGTATTTTGAACCTTTCTATCTGAAGGATTTCGTTCCTGGAATCCCGACAGTAAAAGGCTTGAGATAATGTTTCGGGTTGAACATTTATATTTTTCATATTATATATTTGAATATCTTGACATAAATGTAATGAAAAAACTAATAATTATTTCAATAGTAATCGGACTTTTGTCCTGTGCGCAACACGAAACGCACGAACACAATCACGAACACGAAGGTCACGTCCACACCTCGGAATGCGGCCACGAACATCATCACGACGCAGATGAACATCATCATGACCACGAAGAAGTCGTGAGTAACACTGTCGCCTTTTCTCACGAGCAAATGGAGAAAGTCGATTTCGAGGTCATGAAGGTCGAAAACAAAGCTATCTGTCAGATTATCAAGACGACAGCTCGTGTTTTGCCTTCTCAAAATGACGTAAAAATCATCACGGCGACCACCGACGGAATCGTTGAATTTGCAAAAGACAACCTTATGCAAGGCCTGAATCTGCAAAACGGCATTGCGATATTAACAATTAATAATGGTAAGATGGCGCAGGGAAACCTGTCGGTTTTGCAGGAGGAAATCAAGGCGGAGTACAACCGCGCCAAAGCGAATTACGAACGCAAGAAATCGTTGTTCGCCGATAGACTCGTTACGGAAAACGACCTGCAAGAGGCTGAAGCTGAATATCTTAAGGCAAAGAAAGCATACGACAATATGTCTGAGAATTTTGCGGACGGCAAACAAATAATAAAATCGCCTGTTTCAGGATTTGTGAAAGATATTTTCGTTGAAAACGGCTCGTATGTCACAGCAGGTCAGGAACTTATGACCATTTGCCGGACTGAAAAACTGTATCTTAAAGCTGACTTACAGTCGAAATATTATCCGATTTTGAAAAACATCGTCTCGGCTAACTTTAAGTCGTTGAACAGCAACAAAATATATTCTCTTGAAGACCTGAACGGACGTTTGCTTTCATACGGGAAAGCGACTTCTTTTGACAATCCGTTGCTTCCTGTGACTTTTGAGATTGATGACAATGGCGAACTTGTAAGTGGTTCATTTGTTGAGCTTTACATTATGACAAAAGATGAAAACGAAGGCATAATGATTCCAAATTCAGCTTTGATTGAGGAGATGGGCAGTTACTTTGTTTTCGTTCAGGTGCGGCATGAGCTTTTCGAGAAACGTACCGTCACAGTTGGAGTTTCAGATGGCTTTAACATTCAGATTGTCAGAGGCTTGGAGCCGAATGAGACTGTTGTGAGCAAAGGTGCGATTTACATAAAATTGGCGCAGGGTTCCGGGAAACTCGATCCTCACGCCGGTCACGTTCATTAGGAGGTCGCCATGCTTAACAAGATTATTAAATTCTCGTTGGAAAACAAGCTCTTGGTGCTTGTCGGAGCCGTGCTTCTGATAATCGGCGGCTATCTTTCGTCACGTCAGATGGACATTGATGTTTTCCCCGACTTGACTGCTCCCACGGTCGTGGTGATGACCGACGCGCACCGCATGGCCGCCGAAGAAGTCGAGAGGCTCGTCACTTTTCCTGTCGAAACGTCAATGAACGGAGCCACAAACGTGCGCCGCGTCCGTTCCGCCTCGATGATGGGTTATTCGTTCGTCTGGGTCGAGTTCGACTGGGGCATGGACGTGTTCAAGGCGCGACAGATCGTTTCCGAAAAAATGGTCACGCTTTCTGAGGTTTTGCCTGAAGGCATCACGCCGGTGTTGGCACCGCAGTCGAGCGTCATGGGTGAGATATTGTTCGTTGGTTTACAGTCAGATACGACATCGATGATGGACCTTCGCACCTTGGCGGAATGGGTCGTGAAACCGGCTGTCCTCGCCACCGGCGGCGTGTCGCAGGTCACAATTATCGGCGGCGACCTGAAACAATACCAAATCATCGCCGACCCGGTTCGCATGAACGCTTACGGCGTCTCTATGGATGACCTCGAAGCCGTCGGTAAGACGTTGAGCGTCAACTCTGTAGGCGGTGTTGTCCGTGACTTCGGAAACGAATACGCGTTGCGCGGAATGGGTCGGACAAACGACATCGAGGAATTGGGAAAAACGTTTGTTAAAACATGCTCCGTCTCTACACCAATCGTGTTGTCGGATGTCGCCGATGTCCGTATCGGAAGCGCGGTGAAGATGGGTTACGCCTCGCATAACGCCAAGGAAGCAATCATTCTTTCCATCTCTAAACAGCCGAATATCAATACTTTAGAGGTGACGAAAAACATTGAGAAGAACCTCGTCGAGATTCAGAAATCACTGCCGTCGGATGTGAAAATGGATACGAAGATATTCCGTCAGGCCGACTTCATCGAAGCGTCGGTGAATAACGTCGCGAAAGCTCTTATTGAAGGTGCTATCTTCGTGATAATCATTCTGTTCCTGTTTCTCGGAAGTTTCCGCACGACCGTTATTTCCGTCGTTGCAATTCCGCTCTCGCTGCTCGGCACGCTCATCGTCCTCAACCTCATGGGAATGAATGTCAACACCATGACTTTAGGCGGGATGTGCATCGCCATCGGCTCACTCGTCGATGACGCTATCATTGACGTGGAAAATGTTTATAAACGATTGAGACAGAATCACTTGCTTCCGAAAGAGAAACGTGAAAGCACGTTCAATGTCGTCTTCCACGGCTCAAGCGAGATCCGCACCTCTATTATTAATGCTACTTTCATCACCATCGTGGCTTTCGTGCCGCTTTTCTTCCTTTCCGGAATGGAGGGACGTATGCTTAAACCGTTGGGAATCAGTTATATAATTGCACTTTTGATGTCGCTTGTCGTGGCGATGACAGTGACGCCGTTGCTTTGCAAGATGCTTCTTTCGGATGAGAAATATCTCGAAAAACAGGAAAAGGAGAGTTGGCTTTCGCGTCATCTGATGCACGGTTATAACGCCTCGCTGAACTGGTCGCTGAATCATAAAAAGACAGTGATTTTCAGTACGTTGGCGTTGCTTATTATAGCCGTCGGCTTGTTTTTCACGATGGGTCAGAGTTTCTTGCCCGACTTCAACGAAGGCTCGTTGACGATAACGGCGATTTCAAAGCCGGGCATCTCGCTTGAGGAAAGTAACAAACTCGGCAATGTCATTGAGAATGAGCTTCTTGCGATACCTGAGGTGAACAGCACGGCGCGTCGGTCGGGTAGGGGAGAGCTTGATGAGCACTCGCAGGCCACCAACGCCGCCGAAATAGACGTAAACTTCACATTGTCAGAGCGTTCGCAGGAAGATTTCCTCGCTGAAGTGCGTCATCGTCTGTCTGAAATTCCAGGAATCGCCGCCACCGTCGGGCAGCCGCTCGGCCATCGTATCGACCACATGCTCACCGGCACACGCGCCGCGATTGCGATAAAAATCTTCGGCACCGACATCAGCGAATTGTTTATGACGGCGAACAAACTTAAAGACGAAATCGCTGATATTGAAGGACTTGTGGATTTGAGCGTCGAGCAACAGACCGAAACGCCTGAGATACAGATTCGCGCCAACCGCGACATGCTCGCACGTTACGGAATCCCGATGGAGGAGTTCAACCACTTTGTCGAACTTGCTTTTTCGGGCGAGAAGTTGTCGGAGATTTATGAAGGCCAGCGCAGTTTCGACCTTGTGCTGCGCCTCGATCCGAGTTACACGGAAAACATTGGAAAACTGAAATCCGCCTTGATCAGCACCGGCGGCGGGGCGATGGTTCCGTTGGAGGAAGTCGCTGATATAGTGTCAGTTGGCGGACCTAACTCCATTTCAAGAGAAAACGTACAACGTAAAATCGTCGTCTCTGCCAACGTCTCCGGCCGCGATGTCGTGAGCGTCGTGAACGACATCAAAGAACGTGTTGACGAACATATCACGTTGCCGGAAGGTTACAGAATTGAATACGGCGGTCAGTTCCAAAGCGCGAAAGACGCATCCAAAACATTGTTAATCATGACATTGGTGGCGTTGGTGGTGATTTTCCTGCTGCTTTACGGCGAGTTCAAGAACGTCACGCTTTCGGCGATCACTTTGCTGAACCTGCCGCTCGCTATCATCGGCGGCGTATTTGCGATTTATATTTCATCGAAAGTCGTCAGCATACCGGCGATAATCGGGTTCATCACCTTGTTCGGCATCGCCACAAGAAACGGTATCTTGTTGATTTCCAAGTATCAACTCTGTGAAAACAAAGGCGAGTCGTTGCGTAAGGCCATCATCGACGGCTCGAAAGACCGCCTCAATCCGATCCTGATGACAGCCCTGACTTCGGCTTTGGCGTTGATACCTTTGGTGTTGAACGGCGACGCTTCCGGCAACGAAATCCAAAGCCCGATGGCGGTCGTTGTCCTCGGCGGCTTGCTAACTTCCACATTATTAAACATTTACGTTATACCGGTGGTTTACGAATTAATAAATAGGAAAAAATGAAGAAATATATTTTAATTGTATTGATTTTCAATATTTTATCGCTTAACGCACAGAACGCTTACCAGTCGGTTCTCGACCAGATCGAGGCGAACAGCACGGTTCTTTCGGCTTATCGTTCCCATGCTGAAGCCGAAAAAGCGGAGAATTATGCCGGTTCACTTTTCGCGAATCCAGAACTCGAAGCCGGCTATCTTTTCGGAATCAACGATGGCTCTGAACATCGTATTGATTTGAGTATCAATCAGGAATTTGATTTTCCGACGGTTTATTCAAATAAAAACAAAATCAGAAAATTAAATAATGAAGTCATTGATTTGGAATATGAAATTCAAAGAAATGAGTTTTTTTATCAAGCACAACAGATTTGTACTGATTTGATTTTCAATAATATATGTTTAAAATATCACGAACAGTGCCTTGAAAACGCCGAGACGATGGAGAAAGCTCTTCAGCGGAAACTTGAAGTCGGCGAGGCGACGGTTCTTGAATACAGAAATGCAAAGATGAATTACATCGGCGTGCGCAATGAATATGAGATGCATATCGTTGAACGTGAACGACTTATCGGTGAACTAAAAACTTTGAACGGCGGCGTTGACATTGATTTCACGCAGGATTTTTACGATGAATTCTCATTGCCCGAAGATTTTGATTCTTGGTATCAGGATGTCGAAAATAACAATCCGATTTTTGTTCAGCTGAATTTGCAAAATGTTATAAATCAAAGAAATATAAAATTGACGAAATCGGAATGGGCACCGAAGCTGAATGTCGGTTACATGATGGAAAAGGAGTCTGACGGCGGTTATCACGGCCCGACAATCGGGATTTCGCTGCCGTTTTGGGGAAATGCGAGAACCGTAAGAGCTGCTGAAGCCAAGGCCGCAAGCGGGGAGGCGATTTTGGAAAATCAAAAGGCGACCTTGCACAACGAACTTCAAAATCAATTCCTTCGTGCGAAAATTCTTCAGTCTAACTATTTGGAAATGAATGAATTGATTCAGAATACCGACAGCCGCGACCTTTTGCGTGAAGCATACGAGAAAGGCGAGAAAACGCTTGTTGAATATCTCGTTGAGTTTGAATATCAACACGATGCGGTCTTGGAAGTTTTTCAATTGCAACACGAATACCAAAAGGTTTTGGTCGATTTGCAAAGATATATGATAAAATGATGAACCCGTTTGCGTAAAAAGTGTTACTTTTGCAAATTATTTTTTAATCTAAAAACAATATTTATGGCAAAGAAAAAGTCAAAAAATACAAGCCTCAGCACCTTCGTGAACACCATACTGCGAATTTTCGGCGAACATCCGTTCAAGCCGATGAATTACAAGCGGATAGCGAAGATTCTGTGTGTGAGGGACGCCGCCGGCAAAGATGTGATTCACCAAATCCTTGTCACACTTTGCAATGACGGTCAACTTATTGAAAATCATCCGTATAGCTATACATTAAATCCTGACCTTATCGCTGAATACGGTCCGAAGCCGACTTATGTCATCGGCACCGTTGATATGAAAAGCACCGGCAAGGCTTACGTCATTCCGGAAGACGAAGGCGAGGACATACAGATCGCCTCGAACAACACGGGCAAGGCTCTTCACGGCGACAAGGTCAAGGTGCAGATGTTCCCGAAACGTCAGTCGAAGAAGAACGAAGGCGAGATTGTTGAAGTCCTGCAACGCGCTCGTACTGAGTTCGTTGGCATCTTCAGCCTCTCGCACGGCTTCGGTTTCGTCATCTCCGACCGCGTCTCCATGCCGATTGACATTTACGTCCCGAAAGGGAAGTTCAAAGGCGCGAAGGACGGACAGAAAGTCATTGTGAAGATGACCGACTGGCCCGACAACGCACGCAACCCTTTCGGCGAGATAGTGAAGGTGCTCGGTTACCCCGGCGAGAACAACGTCGAGATGCAGTCGATTCTCGCGGAGTTCGAGTATCCGCTGGAGTTTCCGAAGGACGTGGAGAAAGAGGCGAAGGCCATCTCCGACAAGATTAAAGTTTCCGAAATCAAGCACCGCCGCGACTTCCGCGACGTGCTGACCGTGACCATCGACCCGCGCGACGCTAAGGACTTCGACGACGCAGTGTCTTATCGTAAGTTGCCGAACGGACATCACGAAGTAGGAGTGCACATCGCCGACGTCTCTTATTACGTGAAACCCGGCTCCGCCATCGACCGTGAGGCGCAGAGCCGCGGCACGTCGGTATATCTCGTTGACCGCACCATCCCGATGCTGCCGGAGAAACTCTGCAACATGGTGTGTTCGCTGCGCCCCGACGAGGAGAAACTGACGTTCTCGGCGGTATTTGAAATGGACGACGACGCCAATATCATCGAGAAATGGATTGGCAAGACCGTCATCAGGTCGGATCGCCGCTTCGCCTACGAGGAAGTGCAAGCCATGATCGAAGGCGGTGACGGCGATTTTAAAGATGAACTGCTGACACTCAACGCGTTGGCGACGAAGCTCCGTGAGAAACGCATGGAACACGGCTCCATCAACTTCCATTCCGAAGAGGTGAAATTCATCCTCGACGAGAACATGAAACCTATCGACACTTTCGTGAAAGTGCAGAACGAGGCGAACATGCTCATCGAGGACTTCATGCTTCTCGCGAACCGCATCGTCGCCGAGGCCATCGGCAGGAAAGACAGCAAATATCACGGATATACTTTCGTCTATCGTGTCCACGACGAGCCGAATCCGGAGAAACTTTACAACTTCATCGCGCTTGTGTCGCGGCTCGGTTACTCGATGAACATCAGCACGCGCGAGAAACTCGTGAAGTCGTACAACTCCCTCTTCAAGGCTGTCGAGGGGCGCGGCGAGAAGAACCTCATCGAGTCGGTGGCGGTCAGGACGATGGCGAAGGCACTTTACAGCACCGTGAACATCGGGCACTACGGATTGGCGTTCCCGTTCTACACGCATTTCACGTCGCCGATACGCCGTTACCCAGACTTGATGGTGCATCGTCTCATCGAGCGTTATATGATTGAAAACCAGCCGAGTGTGAGCCAAAACGAATACGAGGTTCTATGCCAGCACGCAAGCGAGATGGAACGCCGCGCCGCCGAGATGGAACGCGAGTCGGTGAAGTACAAGCAAGCCGAGTACTTGCAGGACAAGATCGGCAAGGTGTTTGACGGGCTCATCTCCGGCGTCTCGAAATGGGGCATTTACGTCGAGCTTAAAGACAGCAAATGCGAGGGTCTCGTTAAATACAACACCTTCGATGACGACTATTACTATCTCGACGAGGAGAACTTCCGCATCATCGGCCACGACCGCGGCATGATTTACCAGCTCGGCGATGAGGTGAAAGTGCGCGTTAAGAACGTCGATCTCATCAAGAAACAGCTTGATTTCGAGATGGTTGTGGTGAAGAACAGCGGAAAGAAGCCGAGGAAGTGAGGAAGATGTTCAGCCGGTTTATTTGATTGTTTTATCTTTTTCATAATCGTCATTCAGGAAAAAACTGTATTTTTGCAGCGTTTTTTAGAAATACAATAATATCTCATATTTCAGAATATGCCGAATAACGACTATAATGGTATCAATAAACTTTACACTTTTGAATTGGAGAGTGTTGAAGAGTTGATGGTTCGGATTTCGCGGCAAGTGCGGGACCGGCGTTTAGAAAGAGGGCTTTCGCGTGAGGCGTTGTCGATGATGTCGGGGGTGCCGGTGTCAACGCTTGCCAAGTTTGAGCAGAAGCATGTCATCTCGCTTTCGCAGTATGTCGCGATAGCCAAGGCGTTGGGTTACTGCGACCAGATGAAGTCGCTGCTTGCCGAGCCGCGTTATGCGACGCAGGAGGAGTTGGAACAGATAAACCGTAATAAATCACGCAGACGTGGCCGCAATGAATTCAACAGATAAACTCACCGTGATGATGCACAGCCGTGTGGTCGGCACTCTCGTTCTCACACCCGACTCGCGACAGGCAAGTTTCCGTTATTCGCAGGAATGGCTGCATGACGGTTTCAGCATCTCGCCGCTTGAATTGCCGCTTGAAGACAAGCTTTTCATCGCGCAGCCGGTGCCTTTCTACGGCAATTTCGGCATATTTGAAGATTCGCTTCCCGACGGTTACGGACGTTATCTTCTCAACAGAATGCTTGCCCGCAAAGGTATTCATGACATGGATTTGACTGTCCTTCAACGACTTGCCATCGTCGGCAGCTCCGGAATGGGAGCATTGGAATATGTCCCTGCCATTGAAATTGAAAAAGAAAGACATAACGAAAAAAATGATAATCTTGACTACTTACAGCAACTCGCGCTTGATGTCTTGAGCGAGAAGCAGACAGACGGTGCCGACACTTTGTTTTACAACAGTGGAAATAGCGGAGGCTGTCGGCCAAAATGTCTTATTCATGACGAAAAAGGCGAGTGGCTCGTCAAGTTCAGGCACACATACGACCCGCAAGACATTGGTAAACAGGAATATGACTACATGCAACTGGCTGCCAGGTGCGGCATTAACATCCCCGACTGCCGTCTGCTAAATGGCAAGTATCTCGCCACGCGCCGTTTCGACAGGGCCGCTGACGGCACACGTCTCCATGTGGCGACGGCGGCGGCACTCCTGCGCGAAGGCATCAACCCGCCGATGACCGACTATCGTGTGCTTTTAGCATTGACGGGCTTCCTCACTCAGTCGCCGGCGGAAGTGGAGCAGATGTTCAGGCGGATGGTTTTCAACGTGATGATTGAGAACAAAGACGACCACGCGAAGAATTTCAGTTTCGTCTGCCGCAACGGTCGCTGGAGTCTTGCGCCGGCGTACGACCTGACACGTTTCCATGAAGGTTATCACGGCGAGCACGCGACCTCCGTCATGGGCAAAGGCAACCCGACACGGAAAGACCTCGTCGCCTGTGGCGCGACAATCAGAATCACGCCGTCGAGGTGCAATGAAATGATAGACGAGATCTGGAACGCATGAACGAAATTTTAAGACCTTGTGAACTTGACGTATTTCCGTTCCTTTGTGGCTTTTCGGGATGATGTATTGATTTTCATGTGGAAAGCGGTTTATGTGATGTCTAAAACTCGCTCAATGTGGATTTGAGCGACGTCGTTAAGTTTTTCGACTGCAAATTGTTCGAGGTGCTAGTGCATCACACATTGCTCAATTCGCTGGTAAGAAAAAACTGCTCGTATGTGTCAAAGACACTGACTACAGTCACGGTGATGTTGCATACGTCAACGACTTGTACCGCATCAACGATGTTTTGTCGTACAACATTGTGATGCTGAACCTGTAGATTAGAGGTTGATGTGGCGAAAATGAAAGCGGTTAGGGTTCGGATAGTTGATGGTAATTTGGCAGCATGGTTAAACTTGTTTACTCTGTCGCCAACACATTTTTTATATTGTCAATACACGATCGCATTTTATCAACAAAAGATTGACGTTTGTCTCTCTCGTATGCGATGACATTCATTTCTTCACAAACCATTTTATACATGGTGTACTGTTCTTCATAATCAGGATGTCTGCGGTTGAATGTATTCAATTTCTTTTCCCTTAACTTGGAGTCGGCAATACAATCCAATTGTTTCTTGACTTTGAGCAATGGCTTCAACTTGGCATAACGCGCATCATGGATAGACCTAAGTTTTTCATACTCATTGGTGAGTCGTTGTACGTCTTTTAGAACAGTTGGGATAAAATCTTCGATTTGAGGGATTATGTTGTTAGCGATTACTTTAATCCTTTCGATGTATTTGCTCACATCATTGAAAAATGGTTCAAGAGTTTTCATATTAGCAATCAATGCCATAGCGTTAGACACCTTCTCCGCCAGATACGCCATGACCGACTCATCCTTATATATACAATAATCATTGTAGTCGTTATTGGTCATGTATAGCGCTACTATTTCTTTAGACCATTTTGTTGCCAGGTTAAGGTGATAAATCCCTGCTGGTTTCACATTGCAAAATTACATTTTAAATTTATACAATTCCAAATTTCAATGAAAAAAAGTATCTTTATCTGGAATATCCATGATTCCAATCATCAGAATCATGCCACCCGTTTCTTCATGTAAACCGTCGCGGGACACTGGTAGCCAAGGCTTTGGTGCAGGCGGCGGTTGTTGTAGAAGTCGAAAATACGGCAAGGGTTCTCGTACACGTACTCCTGCTTCACGCTGCGCCATGCACATCAGCCGCCGCAGCCGGTTCGCGCTCACGTCATGGCCTTTGGCCTTGAGCAACGCCATGAGCCTCCTGTAGCCGTAGAACGGCGTCTCGGCGTACTGTGAATCAAGCAGTTCCATGATTTTCAGGTTTTCGTCGCTCTCACTCGCCGGGGTGTAGTAGAACGTGGCGCGGCACAGGCCGAGAAGCACGCACTGACGGCGTATGCTCAGCCCCTC
>JAUNNU010000025.1 GCA_030537295.1 Bacteroidia bacterium | reverse complement strand
AGAAATCAGCCCTTGTTTTTTTGCTCTAAAAAAGTTTTATCGGACACCAATATTTTGCAATTATCATTGATGAAGCGCACAGCAGCCAGAACGGTTCGCTGTCGGCAAACCTTGCGACAGGCATCTCGGGCAATGCGGCTCCGGTCATTCCCTTGTATCAAGAGGAAGACAGCATCAGCGTGGCGGCAGAAGATCAGGCGCCATACGGTCAGCAGGAGGACTTCGAAGACAAGATTAACCGCATACTGAAGGGAAGGAAGATGGCAAAGAATGCCAACTACTATGCCTTTACCGCCACACCGAAGAACAAGACTTTGGAAATGTTCGGTGATAAGGTTGAACGCATAAATGACGAACCTCTGTACATTCCTTTCCACGAATACACCATGAAGCAAGCCATTGAGGAAGGCTTTATCCTTGATGTGCTGAAATACTATACACCATACTCTTCTTATTATCGGGTGCTGAAGGCTGTCGAAGATGACCCCGAGTTCGATAGGAATAAGGCTTTGGGCAAGATTCGTGCATACGTGGAACGTCAGCCGGAAACCATCGAGAAGAAAGCTGAAATCATAGTCGAGCACTTCAGCAGGAAGGTTTATATGAAGATTGGAGGTCATGCCAGGGCAATGGTCATCACATCCAGCATTGAGCGAGCCATCGAGTACTACAAGACCATCACCAAGATGCTTGAAGAGCGAAACAGTCCTTACAAGGCTATCGTGGCATTTACCGACAAAGAAATAAACGGAAAGGTTGTGACCGAAGCCGAACTCAACGGATTCCCATCTGCCGAGATAGAACAGCGCATCGAGCAGGAGCCTTACCGTTTCCTGATTGTAGCAGACAAGTTCCAGACAGGTTACGACCAGCCGTTGTTGCATACCATGTATGTGGATAAACTGATTTCAGATGTCAAGGCGGTGCAGACACTATCACGTCTGAACCGTTGCCATCCAAAGAAACAGGACACCTTTGTGCTTGACTTCGCCAATGACCCTGAGATGATTCGCATGTCGTTCCAGAAATATTACAAGACAACCATCCTTGCCGGAGAGTCGGACATCAACAAACTCAATGATCTTACGGAGATCATCGAGGGCTTCAACTTCTACACCCAGCAGGACGTTGACTCTGTGACAGAACTGAAGCTGATGGGAACGGATGCTGACCGCCCGAAGATAGATGCCGTCATAGATGGCGTGGTAGTACGCTTCAAAACAGAACTCAATGAAGATGAGCAGATCAAGTGCAAGAGTGCCATCAAGAATTTCTGCCGATGCTACCCATACTTCTCGAGCATCATGCCGTTTGAGAGTCCTGAATGGGAGAAGCAGTATATCTTCTATGCCCTTTTGGTGAAGAAACTGCCAAAGCTGAAGATTGATGACAACACCCAGGGATTGCTCGAAGACATCGACTTCGACAAGTACCGCATCGTGAAGGAGGAAGAGCGCGCCATCGTCCTCGAAAACGAAGATACCGCCGTCAATCCTATCCCTGTGGGTACCGGAGGAGGCAAGCCACAGCCAGAGATGGATGTGCTGTCAAGCATCGTCAAGGACTTCAATGATACCTACGGCAACATAGAGTGGAAGAACCGTGACGAAGTGCAGCGTCAGATTGAAGAACTGCCATCACGCATAGCCACCAGCGTTGATTTCGTCAATGCCGTCCGAAACGGGGATAAGCAGGTCGCACAGATTACTTTCAATGATGACATCATCAACATCGTTGCCGGAATGCTCGAAGAGAAGACGGAGTTCGTACAGACATACTTCGCCAACCCCGACTTCCAGAACTTTGTGAATGCGAGGGTGTTTCAGGCAGCGGTTAGCCGGTTGTCGGGTCAAAGAATGTAAACTGAATGGCTGCAAGCAAAAACGGAGAAACCTCATTCATTTTGATTGAGATTTCTCCAAACACCATCTGTAATATGGCAAAACATGAATCAGCCGATCGTCATCAACCGCTATCTCCTCAATTTCATCCAAGGTTATAATAAAACCTTCTTTCAATCCGAAAGCATCCATTGCCGAAATCAAACCATTCAGCTCCCTTTTCCTTGTCTCCAAATCCTTCAACGATACCGTAACCTGATAAGCGGCGGTTATTTTGGCCATGTCGCGTACGATAAAGTCGCATTCAACATTGTCATAATAATAAAAAATTTTGGCATCGCGGCGACGCAATTCGATATAGACAGCATTTTCAAGTTTCTTGCCATGATTTTCGCTGAAGCTGAATCCGATTTGCGAAACAAGACCATTGTCAATAAAATACACTTTTTTCGGGCTTTTAATCTGTTCCCCGACTTTATTGTCGTATTTTGTCAAAATGCCAACAAGATAAGACTCTTCGAGATAACCGATGTAATCGTTGACGGTTTCGGTGCTTTTGATGTTTGCGGCTTTCGCCACCGACTGGTAAGTGAACTTATGCGTATAATTGCTCGCCAAATAATAAGCGACTTCCTTAATCTGCCGGTCGGATGGCAGTTTGTGCCGCACAACGATGTCGCGATATATTATGTCATTGTACAATTCCCTCAAATAACGTGGGTCGCCGGTGTTCAGATATTGTGGAAATCCGCCTTCTTTGAGATATCCTGACTGCATATTCAGCATCTTGGCCTTTCCTGCCGTAGTAAAAAAATCCGTTTTCTGCCATGACATCCCTTTCAACTTCGCATATTCGTCCAGCGACATTGGATACAACTCCTGTTTGATATGCCGTCCGGTGAGCAGTGTGCCCAATTCTTTGCTCAGCATATATGCGTTGCTTCCAGTGACAAAGACTTTATTGCCATGATTATACAAACGGTCAACAAAACGTTCCCATCCTATAATCAACTGAATCTCATCAAGATAAAATGTATGCTGGACACCGAAATCCTCAACAAACACCTCATACAAGGTCTGAAAATCTTCAACTGTGAAGTGAAGCAATCGGTCGTCATCAAAATTAAAATAATAATCTTGTTCATCCTGCGATGCCTTGATTTGCATCATCATAACAGATTTTCCACATCGACGCACTCCTGAAACAACTAATATTTCCGGCGTTTTTGAAATATTTTGACAAACGTTGCGCTCCACACCAAGACTGCCGGTCAGTTCTCTTTGCTCGTAAATGACCTGCCGGAGTAATTCTTTCGTTACCATATCGATACTGTTTAATTCCGACCGCAAATATATAAAATATATATTATAAATCGGTATTTTTCAAAGAAAATATTTATTTATAATATGGATTTATGCAAATTATGGAATTTATAGAAGTCACCTTTATCATTTTAACTAATTGTGATTCAATTATTTCAAAGGGTGATTAGTGATTTTTAGGTGTATAGTTCATTTTGCAGGGTGAGAATTTGGCTTGGGTCAAACAAAAACGGAGAAACCCCATTCTTTTTGATTGAGATTTCTCCATTTTGTTCCGGTCAAGATGACGGAACGGGTATTTTAGAATTCCATTATCGACTTCTTGATGATTTCGATAGCCTGACGGAGTTCCTCTTCGGTAATTACGAGTGGCGGTGCGAAGCGGATGATGTGCTGGTGTGTTGGTTTTGCCAGAAGGCCGTTGTCGCGCATCTTGAGGCAGACATCCCATGCTTCCTTGCCGTTCATTGGCTTGATAATCACTGCGTTCAAGAGACCTTTACCGCGGACTTTCTGAATCATCGGGTGTTTGATCTTCATGATTTCCTCACGGAAGATCTTTCCGAGGTAATCGGCTTTCTCCATAAGGCCTTCATCTTTGATGACCTGAAGGGCTGCCATCGACACTCTCGCCGCGACAGGGTTGCCACCGAATGTCGAGCCGTGTTCGCCCGGTTTGATGTTCATCATGATGTAGTCGTCAGCGAGGACTGCAGAGACCGGCACCACGCCGCCGCCGAGAGCCTTGCCGAGAATCAGCACGTCAGGACGGACGCCTTCGTGGTCGCAGGCGAGCATCTTGCCAGTGCGGGCGATACCACACTGAACCTCGTCGGCCATGAACAACACGTTGTATTTCTTGCAGATGTCGTAGCATTTCTTGAGATAGCCTTCATCCGGAACATAGACGCCGGCCTCACCTTGAATCGGCTCGACCAAGAAAGCGGCGATCTTCTTGCCGTCTTTCGCGAGGACCTGCTCCAAAGCGTCAGGGTCGTTGTAAGGGATGCGGATGAAACCAGGTGTCAGAGGACCGTAGTTCGCGTATGAGTCAGGGTCGTTCGACATGGTGATGATGGTGATGGTGCGGCCGTGGAAGTTGCCTTCGCAGCACACGATGCATGTCTCGTCATTCGGGATGCCCTTGCAGACGGTGCCCCAGCGACGTGCGAGCTTCAGAGCTGTTTCGTCGGCCTCGGCGCCGGTGTTCATCGGCAGGACCTTGTCGTAGCCGAAATATTCCGTCACATATTTCTCCCACGGACCGAGAGCGTCGTTGTAGAAAGCGCGTGAACTCAAGGTCAGACGTTCGGCCTGGTCGGTCATCGCCTTGATGATTGCCGGGTGGCAATGTCCCTGGTTTACAGCCGAATAAGCTGATAAAAAGTCGAAATATTCTTTTCCTTCAACGTCCCACACCTTGGCACCTTTGCCTTTTGCGAGGACTACCGGGAGCGGATGATAGTTGTGAGCGCCGTATTTGGCCTCCAATTCCATCGCATACTGAGAAGTCATTTTTTCTTCTGCCATGATAGTAATTTTTTGAAAATTTAATATTATTATGATAATTTCATCAAATCAAGTATCGAATATATTCTTGTCAAATGTTCAAATGTAAAATATTGATCATCAAGCACCATCCACTGCTCTCTTTCTTTAACCGAAAGATTTTTAATATCAGGAAAAAATGAAACCGGCACAATCACGACCCTACCGTCAGATAATTGAGCAATAATTTTCCCTCTTTTTGAGGAAAAATCCAAACTTTTTATTCCCACATTTACATTTGACATCTTACACATTTTAAAATCTCTTCAAAGAACGCCAGCTGTCCCATAAATTTTTTTTAGAATTCCGACCGCAAAAATACTAATTTTTTGATGGAAAATCACTATTTTTGCGAAAATTTTTCAATCATGATTCATTCGATGACAGGCTACGGCAAAGCCGAGCAACTTTATAATACAAATAATATTTGTGTTGAAATCAAAACATTGAACAGCAAACAGTTAGACCTTTCCTTGAAACTTCCGCAAGAACTTAAGGCAAGCGAGTTTGACTATCGCAATGAGATTTCAGCGCGTCTGCAAAGAGGAAAAGTCGATGCCACCATCACCATCACCAATACTGATGTCGCGCAGAACACGCATATTGAAAAGGAAGTCGTCGCATCTTATTTTGAGCAAATCAACTCAATATCAAAGGAATATAATATCCCGGAAGCAAAAGACGTGGCTTCCATCGTTTTTAGGATGCCGGGTGTCTTTGTCGCTCCGACGCAGGATTATGACGACGAATTTCTCGCGAAAATCATGGAGACCTTGGTTCGGGCGTTGGAGATGACCGACGATTTCAGGGCGAAAGAAGGCGTCGTCTTGAAAAAAGACTTGGTCAAGCGCGTCGAGCTGATTCTCGGCTATCTCGCTGAGGTTGAGCCATTTGAGAAAAACCGTCACGAGATTATAAAAGGGAAACTCCAGAAAAACCTTCAGGAGCTGACTTCCGGCGGATACGACGAGAACCGTTTCGAGCAGGAACTCATCTTCTATCTTGAGAAATTAGACATCACCGAAGAGAAGGTGCGACTCCGCAAGCACTGCGACTATTTTATGGAAACCATTGACGAGGAAGGCGCCGGCAAGAAACTCGGTTTCATCGCGCAGGAGATGGGACGCGAGATCAACACTCTCGGCTCGAAAGCCAACGACGCTGACATTCAACGTCTTGTGGTAAAAATGAAAGACGAACTCGAGAAAATCAAGGAACAGCTGTTTAATATTTTATAATGCGCAAAATCGGACTTTTCTTCGGCTCATTCAACCCAGTTCACAACGGTCATCTGATGCTCGCCAACTATATAGCGGAATACGGCGACATGGATGAGATTTGGTTTGTGGTCTCACCTCATAACCCGTTGAAAGACAAGAAGACGCTGCTCGACGACCGGCATCGTCTGCGCATGGTGGAACTCGCCGTCGAAGGCGACGAGCGGTTTCAGGTCTGCGACATCGAGTTTTACATGCCGAAGCCCTCTTACACCATCGACACATTGGCGAAGCTCCATGAACGTTATCCGAATTACGATTTCCACCTGATATGCGGGATGGACAGCCTCGAAAGTTTCAGGAAATGGAAGAATTACGAAGTGATTTTGGAATATTATCATCTGCTTGTCTATCCGCGCAAAGGATTCAGCGGCAATGAGTTAGAGAATCATCCATCGGTGAAGATAATAAACGCGCCGGAGATTGAGGTCTCATCGACGTTCATCAGAAAAGCCATTTCGGAAGGTCACGACGTGAGGTATTTCGTCCCCGAAAAGGTTTATAAGTACATCGATGAGATGGGGTTTTACGAGAGGTGATAGAAATTATTAGGAAAAGATTATCATCTAATGCTTTAAAATCGTCTCTGTACCAATTTATCAAAAAGTACTTTTTATTATCTTTGTAAAATCAATCAAAGAAAGGACTTCAACACGAGGGAATTTTATATTTCGAAGTACATCATAATGACGGTCATTGCTTACAATATATCGAGCATTGGCTGCAATGGCACAATCAACAAACTTGTTATCATCAGGGTCAGCTTTTATTAGTTCAAATTTGTAAAATGGAGTAACCGACTCAACAAAAGGACTGTTAACTATCGTTTTCACAACCGCCTCTGCCAAATTATGGTTGAACAATCTTTCTAAAATCTCAACATATTCATCAATTATCTCATTTGAAATACACAAAATATTTTGGCCGTCCACAAGTGACAACCAAACATCGTGATATTTGCCATGTGGCGAGATAATCTGAATCAAGCAGTTGGTATCCAGAACTATTCTCATAATCTTTATTGCAATTTATGCAAATCCATTTTGTTGATTTCATCAAGACGTTCTTGGCTTAACTCCCCAATTTGCCACATTTCCTCAAGCTGTGCATTCATTTGCGCCGAATAATGGCGATAAAGCACGTCCTTAAGTTCAACAAGACCGCTTTGGGTGCTATCAAGAGCGAACATCTTAAGTAGATGAACTTGTATCGGATTAAAAACAGTTGCCTCCATTTTTAAAAATTTTTTGCAAAAGTAATATTTTTTCAAAAAATGCAAATGTTTATGTGAAAATTTATTACTTTTGCACCCGATTGGCTCGCCAATCATGATTAATTATAGAGGCGTTATGCTTATCTTGTAGGTGAAAACGTAGGAAATTTTCATTTGAAAACACAAGATTTCATAATGGTTTCACGCAATATTGCGTGGGCTGTTGTTCCATATTTGTGTTTTCGGGTTTTTCCTACGACCTTCATCTGCAATATGGCATACAGTGCCACGCTTCTTTTGTGTAATTGTCCATTTGGGACTGGTGGACGTATCAACACGTTACATAACATGAGTGACGAGGGAACTTTCGGTAAGGCTTTTAAACGTGAAGTTGGGAAAAACACAGGAAAAGTCTTTAGCAATTTCCTTTTCGGTGACTCCTGATCAACTCCACACAGAGTTGCTCACGAAAAAGCCAAAATAAAAGGAGAAAATGACAAATTAAAAATTGAAGCTGAACAAAAACGAAAAGACAACGAACAAATCTATTTGGTTGATGCGGCCGTTCTTCAAAACATAGACAAAGTCGCTGCTTTCCGTCTATCACATAGTAGAGAGGAACTGCTTTGTCAAATAGATGAACTTACCATTCAATTGTCTGCAAACAAATACCATGATGTATCTGATGATGAGAAAGAAGCACGGGTTAGAAACAAGTTCAACGATGCTTTGATGGAGAAATACAAACAAGCATTAATAATACTTCAAACAATTGCTCCAACCGAGCCAATGTTGAAATACTATAAAAAAGCCTATAGAAAAGCCATCCGTAGTAAGCATTGGAGAAAGCATCGGGTGTTACTTATTTTTTTATCCTTTATTTTATTTTATTTTTTGTTTCTTGCAATTATTTCAAATTAATATAACTATATGAATATCAATCAACAATTAGACAAAATCTGGTCGCAGGATTACATCAAATCGCTGCCATCAGAGATTCAAAGAGGATATTGTTTTTCTGAAAATGTTGAGAAAAAAACATTTCTGATAACAGGTTTTAATCCGTCTTTTCGTATAGGAGAACCTCTCGGAAACACATCTTTTGCATTGGATTTTTTTGACAATTCGCATGATAACTATTTCTCGCCAATTAAGAAAATGCTTTTTGATAAAGAAGCAAATATAGACATTCGAGGCGAAGCCGCATACGCTGATCTGTTTTACTTCCGTGAGCAAGATCAGAATTTTTTGCAAAAACAAATTCTTCCAGCAGCAAATGGAATCAGATTTGTAGCCGAACAGCTTGCATTGACCCAACATATCATAGAGAATATCATACAACCGAAAGTAATTGTTGTCAAAAACAAGGAATCATGGGCTTATTGGGGTAAATTATATGAACAATTCGGTTGGGTTTGGATGGGATATAAATTTGAGTTTATCCAAAACATGGAATGTGGAGAACTGTTCAGAATAACAGGTCTTATTGACTCAAATGAGAGAATATCCCAAGATATAACAGAAACAAATCTTAAAGGAACTTTTGTTTTGTTCAGTCAGCATATAAATCAATACACAGCAAAAGAAAAACGTCCCACAGCCAAACAATTATTTAGCATCGGACTTTGGGCTCAAGCCGAAAAAATGACAAGAGATTATGGAATCTAAAAGGTATCTTGCCTTATTTATGTTAAGCATGAAAAGAAGAAACGGACAATCACCCGTCTCTTCTTTTCATCCCATAAAAATTATGCCATAAAGTCATCCTATTTAGTTAATTTCATTCTCTTTCAACCACATCTTCACATTCCCTTCAATCCTCGCCTTGATATCATCGCTGTCGGCGGCTTTCCGGAATGCTTTGCCCGTCACCTTTTCGTAAAGCTCGATGTAACGGTCGGAAATGCCGGCCACAATTTCAGGTGTCATCTCCGGGACCTTCTGTCCGTCCTTGCCCTGGAAACCGTTCGCCATAAGCCATTCGCGGACGAATTCCTTCGACAACTGCTTGACTGGCAGACCTTTGGCAAAACATTCTTCATACTGGTCGGCGATGAAGTAACGCGATGAGTCTGGTGTGTGAATCTCGTCCATCAGGTAAATCTGGTCGCCGATCTTGCCGAATTCGTATTTCGTGTCAACGAGGATGAGTCCGTGCTTTGCAGCGATTTCGGTTCCTCTCTGGAACAGCTTGCGGGTGATGACTTCGATTTTCTCGTAGTCTTCTTTGCTTATAAGTCCTTGACGGATAATCTCTTCCTTTGAAATATCCTCATCATGGCCTTCTTCGGCTTTCGTTGTCGGGGTGATAATCGGTTCGGCGAAACGCTGGTGTTCCTTCATTCCGTCGGGGATGTTGACGCCGCAGATTGTGTGCTGTCCGCTCTTGTAGGTGCGCCACGAGCTGCCCGTGAGATAGCCGCGGATGATCATCTCGACCGGGAACGGCTTGCAGAGCTTGCCCACTGTCACCATCGGGTCGGGAGTAGCGATTTTCCAGTTCGGGACGATGTCGGTTGTCATGTCGAGGAACTCGGCTGCTATCTGATTGAGAATCTGTCCTTTATAAGGGATTCCTTCGGGAAGAATGACATCAAACGCGGAGATACGGTCGGTTGCGACCATCACTAAATATTTGTTGTCGATGAAATAAACGTCACGGACTTTCCCGTGATAGACTTTGGTCTGACCTTCAAAATTGAAATCTGTTCTTGTTAATGCTTTCATAATATTGATATGTAACCGCTATGCGGTTTTATTTGTTAATTGTTTGATTATTATCGGTTTCGTCATTGTTATCGTGATAGAATTTCTTGTAGGCGTTTACAATCTCTGTCACAAGTTTATGTCTGACAACGTCTTTTTCATCAAGGAAGATAAACTCGATGCCTTTTACATCTTTCAGAATGTCAATAGCTTGCGGCAATCCTGAAGGCTGGTTTTTTGGCAGGTCGATTTGTGTCACGTCGCCGGTGATGACAAATTTAGCGTCGCGTCCCATACGTGTGAGGAACATTTTGAGTTGGGCGCGTGTGGCGTTCTGTGCTTCATCGAGGATGACGAAGGCGTGGTCGAGAGTGCGGCCGCGCATAAAGGCGAGCGGTGCTATCTCGATGGTGCCGTCTTCCATGTAGCCTTGCAGTTTCGCCTGCGGAAGCATGTCGCGCAGGGCGTCGTAAAGCGGTTGCAGGTACGGGTCGAGTTTCTCTTTGAGGTCGCCGGGCAGAAAACCGAGGTTCTCCCCTGCTTCGACGGCCGGACGCGTCAGGATTATACGCCGGACCTCGCGGTTTTTCAAGGCGCGGACAGCCAGCGCGACGGCGGTGTAGGTCTTTCCCGTTCCCGCAGGACCGATGGCAAACAGCATGTCTTTCTTGCCGACAGCCGTCACCATTTTTTTCTGGTTTACCGTTATCGCCTTGATTTGCAGACCATTCCGGCCATACACCAAAACGTCTTTGTCGTCAAGATCCTTGATAATCTCACTTTCGCTTGAAGCATTCATCACGTTTTCTATGACTTGTGGCGTGATATTTCCATAACGCTCGATGTGATTTATCAGCAAATTCAGCCTGTCGAGGAAATAATCCACCTCCTCATCTTCGCCAATAACCTTGACAAAATCCCCGCGCGCAATTATTTTCAATTTCGGGAAAAGCCCTTTTATCATTGTAAGATGTTGATCATTAGCACCATACAAATCATTGGGGTCAATATTTTCGATTTGGACAATCTGTTCGGACATTAATTTTCTGAAAATTTTACCGGCTGCAAAAATAATAAAAAATGTTCATAACTTTTTCATTTATGTATTTTCATTTTATTACGAATGCTGTAATTTTGCAGCCGACAATTAATTGGATGAAATAAACAATAAAAAATTATGACAATTATAACATTAACAAGCGATTGGGGTCTCTCTGACTATTACGTGGCGGCTGTAAAAGGTACGATTTATACTTCAATACCTGACGCAACAATTATTGACATCACCCACAATATTGAGCCTTGGGATGTCACTTCAGCGGCTTTCATCTTGAAAAACTGTTACAGAAACTTTCCGGAAGGCACCATTCACATCATCGGTATAGAGACAGAGGAGTCGATGCAAAGCCCGCATATCGCATTGAAAGCCAACGGGCATTATTTCATTGGTGCCGACAACGACATTTTCTCGCTCATCCTTGGTGATGATCCATACGAAGCCGTGACGATAGAAGTGCCGCAAGATACGGATTTTTTCACTTTCACCACGCGCGACAGATTTGTAAAAGTGGCGGCTATGATAGCTAAAGGCATGCCTTTCAGCGAGATAGGCAAGCCATACCCAAATATCAAAAAGAGATTTAACTTCCAACCTACCATTGAGGGCAACTGCATCCGCGGCATGGTGACATACATCGATTCATACGAGAACATAATCACCAATATTTCAAAGGAATTGTTTGACAGTCAACGGAATGGCAGAAACTTTGAGATTCGTTTCGGACGTTACGTCATCGACAACATCTGCAAAGGTTACAACGACGTTGACATACCATGCAACCTCGCCATTTTCGGATCACACGGCTATTTAGAAATTGCGATAAATCACGGGAGAGCCGCTTCGCTGCTTGGCATGACGAAGAACACTCCCGTAGATATCGAATTCAAGAATTAACTATTTATGCCCGTAGCTTGAACCGTCGAAACAATGTGTGCAAAGCCTGTCTTTCGGCAATCCGGTTGCGTTGCAAATGCAATCTAATGTATTGAATTTCAATGAATCAACACCGATGTACTTACGGAGCATCTCTATCAGGTTTGCATATTGTTTTGTCGTGTGGTCACGATAAAATTCTAAATTCTTTGTGCTGTCGCCTTCAAGTTCCTGAATGCAACGACGTGTCAGCAGTTCGAGTTCGGTCTTGGACGTACTGAAATTCAGAAAATGGCAGCCGTCGATTAAAGGCGGGCAGCTTATTCTGATATGTACTTCTTTCGCGCCGTAATCATAGAGCATCTTGACATTGTCGCGGAGCTGCGTGCCTCTCACTATCGAGTCGTCGCAGAAAACGACACGTTTGCCGTTGAGCATGTCGCGGTTCGGGATGAGTTTCATCTTCGCCACATGTTCGCGCTGCTCCTGATTCACCGGCATGAAACTTCTCGACCACGTCGGCGTGTATTTCACGACCGAACGCATGTACGGGATGCCGCTTCCATGCGAATAACCGATTGCCATGCCGATGCCAGAATCCGGAATCGGAGCCACATAGTCGGCGTCAACGTCGTCATTTTTACCCATCTCGTATCCGCCATTATAACGCATCTGCTCTACATTGACGCCTTCGTATGAAGATGCCGGAAAACCATAGTAAATCCACAGGAAAGAACACACCTGCATCTTGTCATTAGGCGCAAGAAGCTGATCAATTCCAAGTTCTGAAATCTTCACAATCTCGCCTGGCCCGAGGAAACGCTCCGTCTCATAATCCAAGTTGACGTAACTGTGACTTTCAGAAGCCATCACATATCCGTTGCTGTTCTTGCCGATGACAATCGGGGTGCGTCCGTAAAGGTCACGCGCCGCTATGACACCATTGTTGGTGAGAATCAACATCGACACCGAACCTTTCACTTTTCTGAAAACGTTCTTGATTCCATCGACGAAATCCTTGCCCTGCGTAATCAGAAGCGCCACAAGCTCCGTCGGATTGGTGTCGCCGTGACTCAACTCCGCGAAGTGCTGCATATTGTCGAGACATTCTTGCTCCAACTCCTTGATATTGACAATCTTGGCTACTGTCACAATCGCAAATTTGCCAAGATGCGAGTTGACCACTATCGGCTGTGCGTCGGTGTCGCTGATGATGCC
The DNA here is from genome assembly GCA_030537295.1 of Bacteroidia bacterium. Lineage (GTDB taxonomy): Bacteria > Bacteroidota > Bacteroidia > Bacteroidales > F082 > Limimorpha. The sequence continues at coordinate 15,053 of JAUNNU010000025.1, read as the reverse complement.
GATGCCGCTGTTGCCCTTGAACTTGTCAAGTTCCTCACCGAATTTCGTCCTAAAATATGAATCTTTCAGACTGTGAATTGAACGATTGAAAATGTTGCCGTCGAAAGTGCATATACCACCTGACGATGTTCCTAAATGTGAATGATAATCAATGCCATAGAAAAGGTCTGTGATGCAAGGCCTCTTTGACACGATTCCGAAAAATCCGCTCATTTTGTTGTTGTTTGGTATTTAATTTTTCCGACCGCAAAGATAAAGAATCTTTTTCTACCCGACACAATGAACTTAAAAAAAACGAAGACAAGAAAACGCTTCAGATCAGCTGCACCTTGCAAAGCTCCTCGCCGTATTTTTTTATGCCCTCCTGGATGCGCTGCACAGTCTTCTTCGACGGACGACTCACACCTGAAGCATAATGATGTAACTGTCTGCGGTTTATCCCGGTGATCGCCTGAAGGTTGGCAAGACCAATCCTGTCCTTGAAAAGCTGAAGGAAACTTGAGGTGTCATACGTGAAGTTAAACTCAAGGTCAGGAACTTCACATACATTCATCTCCCTGATTTCATCGTAAGCGACAAAAAAATCGTCTTTGGCTTCTTTTGCTGTCTTGCCATAACCTATCAAACCAAATTTATAATCATAATTGTCCATGAAAACGGTATATGTACCATCTTCTGTCCTTTCAATAATTGCATTAACAACGATTTTCTTCATGTTTTTCACATTAATTTGACACCAGATTGTTTCTCAATACTTTTCAACGTCCCCTTTGGTATTTCATTGACTCCATGTCTTGAAATAGGGAAACGACTGTCGGTAAGCGGACTGTACCACCATTCATGATTCGCACCATTCCTGCAAATGTAGCAACCACTTGCCGCAAGTTTTCTTGTCAATTCGTTTTTCTTCATCTCACTCGAAATTGACGCTGCAAAGATATACAAAAGTATATTACTTGGCAAGCGTTTTACGGAATTTTTTCGGTGATTTTTGCCATCGGCTTTTGGATGATTCCATCGGCCGACAGCAAAAACCTTCATTACGATTTTTTCGCATCCTTTCGTTTCAACACGGCATAGCCAATTCCAATGGTCGTCAAAATCAGCACCCCGCTCCCGACCGGAGCGGCATCACTGTTGTATAAGTCGCCATGCGCATCAGGAAATTCCGGCATGTTGAAATTTCGTTCATCAACATCATACCAATCGTTGAAAAATCCATCTCTCTGAGCAATTCCGCTGAAACCGAACATAACAACTATCGCTGTCAATAATATCTTTTTCATTTTTATTTCAATTTGAATTCTTAATAACACTACCTTACAATAATCTTCTGAACTTTAACTTCGCCACCAATCAGCTCAACGATATAAGCGCCGTTTTTGAGATTTTCGATGCTGATACTTTCATTATCAATATCTTTTGTCAAGACAGTCCTTCCGAGCACATCAACAATCCGCAACATTCCTTTTCCGTTGACAATCAAATTGTTATCATTTTGAAAAACAAAAATACCGTTTTCATAATTGTTATTGTCAGGATTAAGTTTCACGATGAATCGGTTCTCGTTGTCCCGCGGCGACCCGACAAACTCGTAATCATCTTCAATCAACATGTCGATGTCATCGCCGTAAAATCTGTCTATCAAATGAAGATACGATATTTCACGTTTCATTTTCTCGTTGACATTCAAGCTTATCTTATATTTTCCTGTTGCTGCGGCCTTGAATGAGACTGGGACTTCAGAGACATTCACGTCAAAAACAGCGATTGCGTTGTTATTTATTGATACAGAATGAATTGCGGCGTTGTTATGCGGCATTTTCGACATTTGCATAATTTCATCGGATTCGTTGCACAAAAACATATACGCCACGTCTTCGAACTCGTTGTTTCCAACTTTCACGGTGATAAGTCCGTGATTTTTCTCATTTTTACTGATGGATGGCACCTCTTTTCTTATGCAAATCCTTGAATCTGAATTTGTTTGAACAAGAAAAGCCTCGCCAGGTTTTATTTCATCTTCATTTCCGGCGTGAGCCTCCCATGCGCCGTCGTCGGTGATGAGATAAAATCCGCTGAACTCAACGCCCGCGATATTGTCGAGCGTTATCGCCTTCGGGAACGGATTCCCTAAAAGATTGAAGCCTTTCAACGATTCATTTTCAGACAGATAGCTTACATTTTCATGAACATCTTTTGAATTAAATTCTCCTGAAAATTGCAAGATTGTCCCTTCTTTCGAGGCATAAAGATAACCATTGCCGGCTTCAAGTTCTGAAAAGGCATTTTCCTCGTACTTTGAATTTAACCAAACGGCATCTTTTTCAGAATAAGAATAAAGGTCGTAATCATTTGTTCCGTTGACGCAAAGTCCTGATACTGAAGACGTTTCAACATTCCCGAATGGTGAGCTGATTCCGTACCATCCATCTGTCGCATAATCCTTCGCACCCCATTCTGAAGACGGTTCGATATTTTTCAAAAACGTCCCGAAAACGCCTCCGTTGCAATCGACAGATCCGTTTTCAACAATCAGATTTTCAGCATCCCTGTTGCCGAGAAAATGCGCGGTTAGCAATGCGTTGTTGTTGACAGTCACGACGTTAGACAACGAAGTCGGATTGTCCCAGACCGTGTTTTCGGAGATTGTCAACGGCTCCGCAATCACATCAATTGAGGTGCAGAAACACAGATACGCATCTTCCGATTTTCTGTAAAGCTGAATCGGCTGCTGTGAACCTGAATAGTAGCGGAAACGTCTGTTGTTCGATGACGCATTGAATCGCAAAACCATTGAATTAGAAGCCGTTATGACCGCATCGCCGTTTTCGTCAATTGAAATTGTGTTTTCATAAACCGTTGTCGGACTTGTGTTCAAACCCGCCGAATTTGCTGTCCTTCCGATATATTTCCCCGAAGCCGATTTTATTGAATAACCGTTTTCAATTTCCGAAATCGTAAAAACCGCCGCGTCTGTTTCCGAATCAGACAAAATGACATCATCATCAATCCTGACATTTATAATGGAACCCGCCACGTCGAGGTCTTCAAGACCGCCGTCAAAAGCAACGTTATTATCTTCATTTACAATAAGATACATTCCAGAATAATCATCAAGAGGATTATTGACTTTTTCAAAATCGCAACGTTTTTCGAGAGCGTAAACCGCATAGAAAGTAATGTCGGACGTAACGGTGCATGAACTTGTCAGGTCAGACGGCGGGACTGTTGACGTCGCCATAGGATTCAATGTCCAGCCGACAGACGAAAAACCATTAATTTCCGCAGGTGTTTTCAATGTAACAACTTCACCTTCAGCATATTGAACTTGCGATTCAACGCCGTTTTCATTATAGGTTATAGTGTGATTTGCAATTTCGCTTTTTTTGTAAATGCATACATTTCTGCTTGTATTGTTATAACAGGAAAAAACACCGTTATAATATCTCAGACATCTGTTTGTGTTGAGACCTTGTGCCTCAACGAAAGCAAGTCCGTCATCGTTGATGTCAATCAAAAACGAGGCGTTTTCATCAATTTCCGTTTGGGTTCTGAGATAATTGCTATTCGATGACGCAGCATAAAGATAACCGTCGCCGACCGACAGTGCGAAAGTGTTTTCAACTATTCCGCTAACAAGCGTAATTATCTGAACATCAACGGTCAACGTGCATTGATCATCAGTCTTGACAATCTCCGCCTGACCTCGGTTGTTTGAGTTTTGGATCGTACTCATCGCAAAATCTTTCTGCGACGAGGCAATGATAATCTGGTCTCCAACAGTCAATGTTGAAGCGTCCGTGACAAGATTCCATGTCGTTTCTCCGTGCAGCACGGAGACACTCGGCAGCATCAACAGCACTGCCAGCAAAGATAAAAACCGTTTCATCTTCAAAAATTTCGTTAATAATAAAATTCAAGACACTAAAAGTCATAAAAGGCGAGTGTTTTTATGACTGATACTGCCAATGTCAATCGCTGCAAAAATAGGAATAAAAATGATACGTGCAACCGAAAAACGAAAAAAATTTTTTCAAAACATTTTGAAATACAATGCGTTAACGTTTACGTATTAATATACTATATACTTAATGGAAGCAATCGGAAAGTTTTTTGAAACTCATTTTTGCCTTGCTCTTTTTTATTTATAAATATGTCGTGTTGAAATATTTATTACCTTTGCAGAAATTTTTAGGAATACAAATCAAACAAAAATAACTATGAGTAACCAGAAAAAACTTTTTGAGGAGTTTCCGTCTGTCTCGACCGAGCAGTGGGAAGCTGTCATCGAAAAAGACCTCAAAGGAGCCGATTACAACAAGAAACTCGTCTGGAAGACCGCTGAAGGCTTTCAGGTGAGACCTTACTATCGCGCGGAGAATCTGAAGGACATCGCCTGGACCGACATCAAGCCGGGCGAATTTCCTTACATCCGCGGCAACAAACAGCAGGGTAACACCTGGCTGATTTGCGAAGACATCATCGTAAATGATTATCATTCAGCAAATAAGAAGGCATTGGAGGCCATCGAACGCGGTGCCAACGCCATTTCGTTCCGACTCGAGACCGACAAGCCTTACGACGCTGTCGAAATCTCAGGCCTTCTCAACGGCATCGATGCCAAGAAAGTGGAAATCAACTTCTATCACAACAAATATCATCTTCCGCTTTTGGAAATGATGTCAAAAATTCCGGAGATTCACGGTTCGTTGAACTACGACCCGCTCACACGTTACATCCGTCGCGGCACGTGGCTCGTGACAGAGAACACCGACATGGAGCTTGCGGCCATCCTCACAAAAGCCGAAATCCCTGGCGTTCAGACCATTGGCGTCAATGCGCACGTCTTCACAAACGCAGGTGCGACAATCTCGCAGGAGATGGGAATCGCCCTCTCAATCGGTGTCGAATACATCGACCAGATGCTTGCCAAAGGCCTGACAATCGATGAGATAGCACCGAAGATGCGTTTCAATGTGGCTGTCGGACAAAATTACTTCATGGAGATGGCGAAGATGCGTGCATACCGCATGCTTTGGGCCGAGATTCTCAAGGCTTACGGCGCGAAGGAAGAAAACTGCAAGATGCACATCCACGCTTTCAACGCATTGATTAACATGAGCTTGTATGACCCATACGTCAACATGCTCCGCACGACGACAGGCACGATGTCGGCAGTGCTCGGCGGCGTTGACTCGTTCTCGGTCACTCCGTTTGATGCGACATTCGAGGAGACGACAGAGTTTGCCGACCGCATCGCCCGCAACCAGCAGCTCATCCTCAAAGAGGAAGCTCATTTCGATAAGGTCGCCGACCCGGCAGCCGGTTCATATTACATCGAAAACCTCACACAGTCGTTGGAAAACGCAGCCTGGACGCTCTTCAACCAGATTGAAGACGAAGGCGGCTACCTCGCATCGGTGCGCAAAGGCACAATCCAGAACATCGTGAAGGAAAGCGCGGCGAAACGCTTCGGCAACCTCGCCACACGCCGCGAGACCATCCTCGGAACAAACCAATACCCGAACTTCACCGAGACGATGAAATTCAACCCGGCGGAATGGGTGTTCAAGGCCAACTGCAAACGCGACGAGAAAGCCGACATCGACACCATCGTGACATTCCGCGTGGCACAGCAGTTCGAGGCAATGCGTTATGCAACAGACGTTTACGCACAGACGAACAAACGCCCTGTCGCATGGATGTTCACCTACGGCAACCTCGCCATGCTGAAGGCGCGCGCCAACTTCGCGTCGAACTTCTTCGCATGTGCAGGCTTTGAAGTACATGACAATGCAGGTTTCAAGACATTGGAAGCAGGCATCGAGGCGGCACGTCAGGCCAAGCCGGAAATCGTCGTCATCTGCTCATCGGATGAGGAATACGGCGAAGGCAACGCGCTCCGCATCTTCAACGAACTCAAGAACGACACCATCGTCGTCCTCGCAGGCAACCCTGAAGGCACCGCCGACATCCTCAAGGAAGCCGGCATGGAATATTTCATCCACGTCAAGAGCAACGTCCTCGAGACATTGCAGAGTTTCCAGAAGAGATTAGGTATAACAAAATAAGAAAGGAGTTAAAATGAAACCAGATTTCAAGAAAATAGACATCAACGCTATACCTGAGTCAAAGACAAAGGCCGACTACAAGGCTGACTGGGAAACCGTTGAGCACATCAACGTGAAGCCGGCATACACCGCCGAAGACCTCGCAAACATGGAGCACCTCAACTATGCGGCGGGCATCGCCCCTTACCTCCGCGGACCTTACTCGACCATGTACGTCATGCGTCCCTGGACAGTCCGTCAGTACGCAGGTTTCTCGACAGCCGAAGAGTCGAACGCATTCTACCGCCGCAACATCGCGGCAGGCCAGAAAGGCCTCTCGGTCGCTTTCGACCTCGCCACACACCGCGGCTATGACGCCGACCACGAGCGCGTCATGGGCGACGTCGGCAAAGCCGGCGTGAGCATCTGCTCCGTCGAAGACATGAAAGTGTTGTTCGACCAGATTCCTTTAAATAAAATGTCCGTCTCCATGACGATGAACGGCGCGGTGCTGCCAATTTTGGCGTTCTACATCGTCGCGGCATTGGAACAGGGCGCGAAATACGAAGAGCTTCAGGGTACGATCCAGAACGACATCCTGAAAGAATTCATGGTGCGCAACACATACATCTATCCGCCTGAGTTCTCTATGAGAATAATCGCCGACATCTTCGCGTTCACGTCGCAGAACATGCCGAAGTTCAACTCAATATCCATCTCCGGCTACCACATGCAGGAAGCCGGCGCCACATGCGACATCGAGCTGGCCTACACTCTCGCCGACGGCTGGGATTACCTCCGCACAGGCGTGAAGTCGGGCCTTGACATCGACGCTTTCGCGCCGCGTCTCTCGTTCTTCTGGTGTTCCGGAATGAACCATTTCATGGAGATAGCGAAGATGCGTGCGGCACGTATGCTCTGGGCGAAGATAGTGAAGACCTTCAACCCGAAGAGCGACAAGTCGCTGGCACTCCGCACACATACACAGACTTCAGGCTGGTCGTTGACCGAGCAGGACCCGTTCAACAACGTCGCACGCACATGCGTCGAGGCTATGGGCGCAGCACTCGGCCACACACAGTCGCTCCACACCAACGCCCTCGACGAAGCCATCGCGCTTCCGACCGACTTCTCGGCGCGTATCGCACGTAACACTCAGATTTACATTCAGGAAGAGACCAACGTCTGCCGCACCGTTGACCCGTGGGCCGGCTCATATTACATCGAGTCGCTGACCAAGGAAATCGCCGACAGAGCATGGGAGCACATCATGGAGATTGAGGCGATGGGCGGCATGGCAAAGGCCATCGAGACCGGACTTCCGAAGATGCGTATCGAAGAGGCGGCGGCCCGCAAGCAGGCGAGAATCGACGCCGGCAACGAGACAATCGTAGGCATCAACAAATACCGTCTCGAACATGAAGACGCCATCGACACGTTGGAGGTCGATAACACGGCGGTCCGCGAGTCACAGATCAAGCGTCTGAACGCACTCCGCGCAAGCAGAAACGAGGCCGACGTGCAGCGTTGCCTCGAAGCCATCACAGAGGCGGCCCGCACAGGCAACGGCAACCTCCTCGCCCTCGCGATAGAGGCGGCGAAGGTCCGCGCCACATTGGGCGAGATCTCAATGGCATGCGAGAAGGTCGCAGGTCGTTATAAAGCTGTTATTCGTTCAATATCAGGAGTTTATTCTATGGAAGCAAAAGGTAATGACAAATTCGCCAAGGCGCAGGCCATGGCCGACGAGTTCGCGAAGATGGAAGGACGCCGTCCGCGTATCATGATCGCGAAGATGGGTCAGGACGGTCACGACCGCGGCGCGAAGGTCGTCGCGACGGGCTATGCGGATATAGGCTTCGACGTTGACATGGGACCGTTGTTCCAGACACCGGCCGAGGCAGCACGCCAGGCGGTGGAGAACGATGTCCACATCCTCGGAGTGTCATCACTCGCGGCGGGTCACAAGACACTCGTCCCGCAGGTCATCGAAGAGCTGGCCAAGCTCGGTCGCCCTGACATCATGGTGGTCGTCGGCGGCGTCATCCCTCCGCAGGACTACCAGTTCCTCTACGACGCGGGCGCGGCAGCCATCTTCGGACCAGGCACGATAGTGTCGGATTCGGCGATGAAGATGCTCGAACTCCTTATCGAGATGAGGAAGTAGTTAAGAGATAAGAGAGTAGAGTTAAGAGAGGCTGGCGCAAGAAGCGTCGGTCTCTCTTTTGTTCTCTGGTTATTTGTATTGTGTCGGTTTTCCTGAATTGGTGAACATCTGGCACATGAATGTTGCGCCCGGAGACGATTTTAAACAAATTACCACGTTGCTTTGTTAAACAAAAGTGTACCTTTTATAAGGTAAAAATTTTTTTAAAAAATAATTCTCTGTAATAAAAAAAGTTGTATTTTTGCGGCTTGATATGAAAAATTATATGGGACATACAAAACAACATGATAATCTGCCAAATTTGACGGAGTGCTTTGTTGTAAATACCCCCCCCATTCGCAATTAACCAATAATCAATCACTTATAAGTTATAAAAATAATGCCGCTGGTCGCAAGTCAGGGGCTTTAAGTGTTTTGCCTGTTGGAATGACAAGACATTATGAATTAAATTTTTATCAAAAAAACGAATAATAGGAGTAAATCTTTAATTAATATTAACTGTTAAATTAATAAAAATGAAAATTAGAAAGGACAAATTGCGCTACGAAGCGCCGGAAATGGAATCAACAGAATTCCATGCAGAGCAGGGTTACGCAGCAAGCGTGACATCTGCAAGTACAAAAATCACAATGCAAGGAGGGACACTCTGAGCTAAAAGTTTAAAAGTAAAAGTTTAAATGAAAAAAGAAATGAAAAAGTTATCATTAATCTTTGCAGCAATGATGATTGTCTTAGGGCTTTCACAATGCAGGAAACCAGTGGCACAAACTCCAGGAGTTCCAGATGGTTTTATGGTTCAGAACGTCACCGCTAACGTCTCCAACGGAAACGGCAATTCAAAAGTGAACATTAATGACAATGTTGCATCGGCAATGCTTGATTTCACATGGAATAAGGAAGACAACGAGGAACTCTCTGTCAGTTCAAGCACCATTGATGGAGTCAGCGGCACACTGTCACTCGTGGGAGACGGTGGTGAAAACGGAACATTCAATGGTTCTATCACCATGCCTGAAGAAATCACCGAAGAAGATGTCCTCACATTCACATATTGGAAAGGACAAGCCGGTGAGACACCCGACCTTACCGCACAAGACGGAACACTTGATGGAACAAATGGAATAAAGAAAATGCTCTATCTTACAGGTACCGCCAAATACAACAAGAACGGCAATTACGATTTCACCATGGGTATGCCTTATGCCATCGTGAAAGTTGACATCAGTGATTTCGGTTCAACAGACGGAAATGCTGTCACAGTAACTTACGGCGAAAATGTCATCACTATTGATAACGTCAAAAACACAGCAGCCGACTACTATCTGATGCTGCCAGCCGGCGAAAAACTGTACACATTCGAAGTTGGTTCCAAACGCGCAATATTGAAATGGAACCTCACTGCAAATACATACTACACCAACAAAACAAATACTGGCAAGGCAGTTATCGTAACCTGGAAATATGTTGACTTCAATCTTGGAAGCGGTCTGCTTTGGGCAACCTATAACGTGGGCGCATCGTCTCCTGAAGAATACGGTGACTACTTCGCATGGGGAGAAACAACTCCATATTATTCAACATTGACACCAACACCTGCATGGAAACCAGGTAAAGAAGCAGGTTATTGCTACAATTCATATCCATATTGCACTTTAAGTGGTGAAACCGGTGTTCAACCTTATGAAAACGGCGTTTTGAAGCCAGGATATGATCCTGCAACAGCAAACTGGAGTGACGGCTGGCGCACACCAACAAAAGCTGATTTTGCTGAACTGCTTGCTGCTTGTGAGTGGTCTGTTTATACAGAAAACAACGTGGCTGGTATTCGCCTCACAAGCAAGACTGAATCTTTTAAGAGCATCTTCTTACCTTTCGCCGGTTTCATTGATGCTACAACACACCAAGGGTCTGGAAATGAGAATGCGTGGGGTGACTATTGGTCAAGTTCAATAGACCTCCAAGATAGTGCACCACTTCATCAAGTCATATATGACCATTCGCGCAGTAATGCATGGCTACTCAATATTACCGATGTTGAAAGAGATGTATTCGGAGACGGACCTCTGTTATATTCTTACAGACGTTGCCGGGGCTTCTCAATTCGCGCAGTGAAGGAGAAATAGGCTGAATGCCTTTTTATAATGCTGAATTAATCAGCGAATAAAGCAAAAGGCCTCATCTTGAAATAAATGAGGCCTTTTAAAAATTAATGAGTTTAATTCCTGAAAAATGAAAAGATTTGCAATAATAACAACAGTGTTGATGTTTTCAATTGGTCTCTTCCAGTGCAGGAAGCCCGAGTTTGCATATAACAATTCCGGCTTTGAAAACCAAAAACAAATAACCGTCAATGCATCAAGCGACAATCACGATTCCAAGGTGGACGGAGAGCTGCTTTCCGATCTTGATAAAATAGTATTCAAATGGAAAAAAGGCGACAACCTTTCGGTATTCCACAATAATATCAACATAGGAACACTCAATTTAGTTTCCGGAGAAGGGACAAACTCGGCGATGTTTAGCGGAGGAATTAAAATCCCATCTTCTATCACCACAAATGATGACATTGTTTTCAAATATTCAAAAGGTTCACCTGATGGACCAGACCTGTCAACACAAGATGGAACTATTGACGGTGCTAATGGCATCAACAGCAAAATTCATCTCACCGGTTCAGCTAAATTCAACAAAGATGGGGTTTACTCTAATGTGAAAATGAGTCTTACATTCGCAATATTGAAGTTCGACCTCAGTGCTCTCGGAACAGCAGGTGGAAATAACGTTACTATTAGCAAAGGGGGGTACGATGACATTATCACAACAATTTCAGGAGTGACCAATAACACATCTGTTAGATATTATGTAGCATTGCCACCTGCTGATGAAGGCGCAGAATATATTTTCAGTGGCAATAACATTTATTCTTACAGGTTATTTACAATACATGCCAACCGTTATTATTATAAAGAAAGTGGCAATGCTCATGATGGCATTGAGATTGACAGGTACGTTGACCTTGGCCTTACGAGCGGAACATTATGGGCATCATGTAACGTCGGTGCCAAAAAACGAGAGGATCCCGGAAATCATTTTTGGTTGGCGACTACTGAACCTTTTAGTGCAAGAAATGAGATAGACCCATATAAATATTGGAATAACCAGAATCTTTCTGACATATTTATAAAAGACGAATTTGATGCTGCCACTGTGAATTGGGGAGCGGATTGGTGTATGCCAAAGAAAGCACAAATAGACGAATTGGTTGAAAATACGACAATAAGTATTAAAGAAATATCAGGTAAGAAATACATAATTTTTAAAAATAATAATCAAGAATTATGGATACCATTGGCTGGATTTTATAGCAGGATTTCTCTTTCCGACCCAAGTTGTGTGGGCAGTGAAGCTGCAATTTGGAGCAGATCTCATGCCGGGGACAAGTATGCATGGGCAATTCTTATTTATGATGATAAAACATATACTATTCTTAGTACTTTAGGGATTCCAGATGATTATTTCTTCAGTGTACGTCCTGTCAGAAGTAGCCCCAAATAGTGGATTCCGAATGAGATTAACCTATATAAATGGTTCTTATAATAAAGGGATAGTAAAGTTAAAAGAGGTTGGCGCGAGATGCCGGCCTTTTTTTTATGTGATATAAAACATAAAATCATATTAATTTTATGCGTTATATCAAACAAAATGTTGTTTTTGCAAAAAAATTTGATGTGGATTTAAATTTAATAAAACAAGTTGTCGTCACAAACAGAAATCCATTGTCATCCATTGATTTAGTACGAAGTGATGTCGATTTAATGGATCTTGGTTGAATCAAAGGTGCATGGCTCATGACCCTGTGGCACGATATAATCGGTGTGCATCTTGGAGGATAGAGGTTGTACAATTTTAACCTATACGCCACCTCTTAATTCTCAAAATTCCTGAACAAGTCGTTGTAGTACAGGTTCATGGGGTTTAAAATCAAATCCCAGTCCTGTCCCCAGACAACATTGCCACATTCAATCCGAAACTCCTTGAAACGTTCGGGATTGTAATATTCATCATAGACTTTGTTCGGGCATTTCATGAAGAAAGGTTCAAAATCGACATCCTTACATGTGCCATCGACAAATGTAATCCTTAATGTGTAACCTTCAACATATTGTGCGTCAACAACTTTAAACTTATCAATCATTATATTCTTTTGTTTATTTCTTCGCAGGAAACCTTTTCTTTCAGAACAAAAACCTTATACCATTTCATTTCCTAACTCCACCTTTCACCACTTTCTCGAAAACCTCCCAGTGTTCAGGTGTCATTCTGTCGGGGGTGAAGAGGCAGATCGCGGCGGCGCCCGACGACATCGAACCTTCGATGGCAGTTTTAAGCTCCGACGGCGTGAGACCCGAGCCTTCCGGGTCGGTGATTTTGTCTTTGTTTTTCCAGTCGTGGCAGATGAAGAGTCCGCTGACGACCGGCTTCAACGTGCCTGCGGCCTCCACGCGTGTTATTTCTCCGACCCACTCGGCGTCTTCAAGATAGAAGTCGTTGTAATTCATAGGGAAAAACATATCGACATCCCACTTTTTCCACTGTTGCCGCACCATCGGCTCGGCGTAGCCTTCGGGACCCGGAAAGACATCGGCGCTGACCTTACAGCCTTGTGCGTGGAGCGAGTCGCAGATGGTGTTGACGAGGTCGGTGAGGACGTCGCAGCGGAACTGCGCCCATTCGGGTATGGAGGCGGGGTCAACGCCGGAGGCGATCTCCTTGCGGATGTCGATTCCTGTTCTGATTAAGAAATCGGCACAGCAGGCATCGCAGTAACAGTAGTCGGCACCGGGGTATTCACGGACGTTGCCGTTTTCATCGCGCCACCGGTGGTGAATCTTGTGGTCGTATTTCGCCCAAAGCCCTTCGGCAAGGATGACGTCGGCGTACGGTATTTCATTTATATAGCGGTGGTTATGCCCGAACTCCTCTTCTTCGCGGTAGAACATCGCCCAGAGTATTCTCATCAGGTCTTCATCAGGGAGAGCGGGGAAGACATCGCCGGATTTTTTCGTTGAGAGATAGACCTTGCCCCATCTTTCGGGCATGTGCATGGCCACGCGGCCGTTTGCGCCCCACGTCCAGTTATCTTCGGGGAGGTTCCCGCCTTTCTTGTTTTTCCTCACGGAATAGCCGCCGTCAGCGAGTTTGTCGGTCTGCCATTCCACGCGCGAGAATCCCACGGAGATGATGTTGCCCGCCTGAAGTATGTTCGTGATTCCGTCGTTGACGGCCTTGCGCGGGATTGCGACCTCGATGGTCCATCCGCGGTCACGGTCACTGTTGTCGTTGAGCGTGCCGTCAACATGCGTGGCGACCCTTAGGCCACTGGCGTTCCAGCCGATAGTGATGAAACTGCTTTCCGGCGAGCGGTAAGGGTGTTCGATGAAGAGGTCGAAGACGGTGGCGAGGGCGTTGAACTCCATCTCGAAATAGTTCTTGCCGTCGTTGTCGGGGTCGAGGAAGATCTCGAAATCGTTGTCGTAATAGATTATTTCGTCACGTTCCTTGATGTAAGCCCAGACGTCAGGCTCTTCCAACTGCGCCGCTACATAGAGGTAATCGTCGTCCCAGAGTATTTTGGCGCGGGTGTCGAATCGCGGTGTCGGATGTCCGTCGCCGGAGATGTCGGTGAAGAGGTTGGTCCACGGTGCGTTCTTCCATTCCTTATCGGAAAGGATGCCGTCGATCTCAGGCGTGACGGCGACGCGGTATGCCACGTATCTCTCGACGGGAGTGAGGAAACGCGCATAACGTCCGGTGACGCTCTCCTGCGCATTCAGGCAGCAGAAGCAAAAAAATATTGCGAGCAGTAATGTAAGTCGTTTCATTGCAAAAAGCAGTTTTATGAGATACAAATCTTCATAGTTTGAATTTTGCAAAAGTATTAAAAAACCATTTACGAAAAGCAGATGTTTGGAAATAATCATGATTTGGTTTTGGCGATGATTTCCTCTCTTGAAAAACTTAATATCGAGAATGCAAACCAGCGCTTCCCTAAGTCTTTCAGCGACGCCCCGAGATGATATATTTCATCATCAATGATTAGAAACCTGTCGTGTGACTTGTTGAAATTTTTAACCGTAATCGATTGATATTGAGAATTATACTTTTCCAAATCGAGTTTGAACTGATTTGAGATTTTAGAAGTGTAAATTGTGACATCGACATTTTCGTTTCTTTTTGATAGAAAGTTCAGGACGCTTTCGTCAATATAATTGTCGATGAGAATGATTTCTTTCTGTGCTTTTTTTATTAAGTTTGAAACGAAAACGTAGGCGTCGAAGATCTGTCCGTCGAAGAAGATGCCTTCTTTCGGATTCGTTCTTCCTTCATCAAGGCGTTGGAAAAGCTCTTCGATTTTCTGGTCTGATTCTTGAACATGAGCTTCAATTTTTTTCTGGCTTTGAACTATTTCAAGTTGGTTGTATTCGATGTTCTCAATCCTTTGAAAAAGTCTTGCATTCTCGTTAATGAAATGCCTCATCCCGACGAAGGCCCGCATGATTCTGATGTTGGCTTCGATGGCCGTCGGTGAGTGCAGAACACCGCTCAGCATGGCGACACCTTGCTCGGTGAAAGCGTAAGGAAGATACTTGATATTGTCACCTTGTTTCAATTTCAAGGTCACAATTTGTGACCTTGAAAATCCACATTCCTCCCAAGTCAACTGGAACATAAAGTCTTTGGGGAAGCGTTCAATGTTGCGGGTCACTTGTTCAATCAGTCGTTTCGTCTCAACACCATACAATACCGCCAAGTCGGAGTCGAGCATAACCTGT
>JAUNNU010000130.1 GCA_030537295.1 Bacteroidia bacterium | reverse complement strand
TTGAAACATTTAAACCTGCGAACTTATGGAAAGAGTTCCAGGGCATCATGGGCGTGCCGCGCCCGTCGTAGAAAGAAGAGAAAATGGTCGCTTATCTTGAAAACTGGGCCATTGAACATAAGGTGAAATACGTGAAAGAGCCATGCGGCAACATCATCATGACGGTGCCGGCGACTCCGGGCATGGAAGACCGCCAGACTATCATCCTCCAGGCACACATGGACATGGTCTGCGAGAAGAACGGCGACTGCAACCACGACTTCCTCAACGACCCCATCGAGGCCGTCCTTAAAGGCGAATGGCTTCACGCCAACGGCACCACCCTCGGCGCTGACGACGGCATCGGCGTGGCGGCGGCACTGGCTGTCATCGCCGACCCGACAGTGAAACACGGTCCGTTGGAGTGCATCTTCACCGTTGACGAAGAGACAGGTCTCACCGGCGCCGAGAAACTCGACCCAAAAGACTTCACAGGCCGCATCCTCCTCAACTTAGACTCGGAAGACGAAGGCCAGATCTTCATCGGCTGCGCCGGCGGTATGGACACCATCGTCAAGATTTTCTACAAACTCGAGAGCGTGCCGGCAGGCTACATCCCTTACGACGTGAAAGTCAGCGGACTCAAAGGCGGTCACTCCGGCGACGACATCAACAAAAACCTCGCCAACGCCAACAAACTCCTCACCAGAATACTCTGGCAGGCAGCTAACGAATACGACCTCAGGATATACGACATTCAGGGCGGCAACCTGCGCAACGCCATCGCGCGCGAGGCTAACGCCGTTGTCTTCATCCCGAAAGAAAACGCCGGACAATTTGAGGCTTTCGTGGCAGAGATGGAAAAGAATTTCAAGAACGAATACCATGTGGCAGAGCCTAACATCAGCGTGAAGACCTGCAAGTCGGACACGACAGCCGACGTCGTCATCGATGAGATGACACAGTTCGACCTTCTGAACGGACTCCTCACCTGCCCTCACGGCGTCATCGAGATGTCGCAGACGATACCGAACTTCGTGGAGACCTCGACCAACCTCGCGTCGGTGAAGAGGAAAGAAGGTTATTTCTTCATCCAGACATCACAGCGCAGCTCCATCGAGTCGGCAAAAGAATACGTCGGAGCGATGGTCGAAGCCTGCTTCAACCTCGCCAACGCCGAGGTCGAGCACACCGACGGCTACCCAGGCTGGACACCGAACCCTGATTCCGTCATCTGTGAGATAGCCAAGAAATGCTATGTGAAACGTTTCAACAAAGACCCGAAAGTCCTGGCAATCCACGCCGGTCTCGAATGCGGTCTCGTCGGCGACAAGATCTCCGGCATGGACATGATTTCGTTCGGCCCGACGCTCCGCGGCGTCCACTCACCCGACGAGAGAATCGAGATCGCGACAGTGCAGATGTTCTGGGACTTCCTCTGCGACATACTGCTTGAAGCACCGAGGAAGTAAGATTCAGACAGGAACATAAATTCAGAAAAGAGGGCGTATCAGAACTCAATGTTTTGGTGCACCCTCTCTTCGGCACACGACGTGTCGGCATATTGGGGTAAGAATAAAACAATTGAAAGCGTTGGCATTTGTATGCTTCTGGAAATTTTAAATAAAAAGATGATAAGAAAATGAACAATATTACCCTCATCGACAAAGACTACAAACAATGGATTAGTGAACTCAGCAGCCGTTTCCGCCAGAGTCAGGTTAAGGCAGCGGTGAGGGTGAACAGCACCATGCTTGAATTTTATTGGAGCATTGGCAGAGATTTGAGCCAAAAGCAATTTCTTAATACATACGGAAGTGGATTTTTCAAACAAGTCAGTGCCGATTTGCAAAATGAACTTCCTGATGTAAAAGGACTTTCGCCTATTAACATAAGGTATTTTAAAGCATTTTATGAATTATATTCTCCATTGATGCAAAATCTTCCGCAAGTTGCGGAAGATTTCAACCGTCAAATAGTTCCGCAACTTGCAGAAGAATTGTTCTCCATTCCATGGGATCATCACCGCCGTATTATTGACAGATGCAAAAACAATCAGCCAAAGGCAATATTCTTCGTCCGAAAGACAAAGGAGAACAATTGGAGCAGGGCTGTGTTGCTCAATTTCCTTGATACGGACCTCTTCGAACGCGAAGGAAAGGCAATAACAAACTTCAAAACATCATTGCCGGCACCTGATGGCGATTTGGCTCAACAAATGACCAAAGATCCTTATTGCTTTGATTTTCTGTCTCTCTCGAAAAAATATACCGAAAAGGAACTCAAGGATGCCCTTATGGATAACATTCAAAGGTTCTTACTCGAATTGGGTAATGGATTTGAAGCCCAATATGCGTTGGAATCCTCGTCACAACCTATAGGAGTATCTGCATATCAGCTATCTAAACTGTTACCTGAGAACTTCAAGTCGTCGCTTCCCGCAATTGAAGAACTTGAAAATGCTCTTGGATATTTTGAATAAAAAGAAGAAAAATGTGTAATAACGTTAGACATATACTGGAAATATCAAAATAACACGCAACCATGGCATTACCACAAAACAACCGGCTTCCGATTTCCAGCCTTGCGGGTATATTCAACAGCACTTCGGCTACATATAAATATTACTGGTTTGTGGCAATTTTGGATACCGCTATAAATAAAAAAATTAACATTTTTTTATTTTATTTTGATTTAATTTGTAATTTTGCGAGTTGAAAAAAAATTAACAAAATGTGTGCTTCAAAAACGCCCGAATATAAACCTTTTGATTTTTGGGATACTGATTCTCGTATTCAATTATGCTATGAATTTGCTTTAGAAAGGCTGAAGACACTATATCCAGATAAATTCATAGATTCTTGCGATTGCATTGGATTGTATATTTTTGATGACACCGATGCTCTACTAACACAACACTCAACAGGATATACTGATGATGGAACTTTGGCAATAAGAGATGAGACGACAAAGGAGGTTTTTCCATTATACTATTAATAAAAACCAACGATTGCAGTATTAAAACATGGATTTTGCACAAAATATTATAGACGAGATACTTGATCAGTATTTGTTTGCTGATTCTTCTAAACGTCCATGGATAATTGGTTTTAGCGGAGGTAAGGACTCTACGGTTATGTTACAGTTGGTATGGAAGGCATTGGAAAAAGCGAAACACTTTCATGGTTTTGTACGTCGTGATGTATATGTTGTATGTAATGACACCTTAATTGAAAATCCAATTATTTTAGAATATGTCAATCAGGTGCTGAATAAAATAGAACAAGCTGCTGTAGAACAGGATATGCCAATCTGCGTTGTTCGTACTATACCACGATTAGAAGATTCATTGTGGGTTAATATGATAGGCAAGGGATATCCAGCACCCAATAATGCTTTTAGATGGTGTACGGAACGATTAAAAATAAAACCAACTGCCCGTTTTATTACGGAACAGGTTGATGCTTTTGGTGAGGCAATTATTCTTATAGGCACTCGTTACTCAGAAAGCGCTAATCGAGCTAAAACGATGAAAAGCCATTCGATAAAAGGAAAACGGCTAACCAAACATCCTATTCAGCCTAATACATGGATGTATGCGCCCATAAGATATTTGTCGTTGGAACAAGTATGGTATGTTATTAACACAATGGCTTCTCCATGGGGTGCAGACAATCATCAATTATTTAAGATTTATGCTAATGCATCTGCTGATGATTATGAATGCCCCGAGGTCGTTACGGACACGACACACATATCTTGCGGCCAAAGCCGGTTCGGTTGCTGGCTTTGCACGGTTGTAAAAGAGGATAAGTCTATGGCTGCTCTTATTGGCAATGGTTTCGAATGGTTAAAACCTTTGCTGATATATAGAGATTGGATTGTTTTTGAGCGAAACAACATAAGCAATCGAATGAACACTAGAAGGAATGGGACAAAAGCCATTAATGATATGGGTTGCTATACTCCTTCATACAGGGCTTTGATGTTGGGGAAATTATTGGAAACACAAAAAGAAATACAGCAAAATCATCCGAATGTACAACTTATAACAAACCAGGAACTTATTGCAATCCAAACAATCTGGTATCGCGATTTTATTTTTGACTATAAAGTATCGGATGTTTATCATAAGATATTTAAAAGCAATTTCGACATGAAAGAAAGTAACGAAAAAATTCAAAAGGAAGTTGACTTGCTGAAAGAATCTTGCAAGGACAATCAAGATAATTATGATTTAATACAAGAATTACTGACACTTCAAAAAAGCAAGTCGTTGCTGAATCGTAAACGAGGACTTAAAACAGACATTGAAACCCGTATCGAAAACTATTTAAATAAAGAAAACGATGCTAATTAAGGAGATAACACTGAATGACTTTCGGTTGTACAAAGGGGTCAACACGATAAATCTATTGCCAAATGGCGATAAGAACGTGATTATTATAAGTGGCAAAAATGGTTTTGGAAAAACAACATTTTTAATGTCTCTCGTGTGGTGTTTGTACGGACGTCAAATGGAAAATGTTGACGAGATGTACAAAAAAGTTATTGACGAAAGTGGTGGTTATACCAAATACATAACAAAAACGCTGAATAATCAAGCCCGAATAGAAGGACACTCAAAATTTTCAGTTTCTATAGTGTTTCAAGATGTAAAGATACCGGAAATTACTTGTAGTGAAGTGCGTATTACAAGAACATACGACGATTTTACAAGCAATGATAAAGTAGAAGTCCTTATTGACGGCTATCCTAATGAATTGATTAGAGAATTGACAACCGAAGGTAAGCAAGATGGTGAAGAGATCTTTATTCGTGATTTCATATTACCGATTGAGGTGGCTAAGTTTTTCTTCTTTGACGCGGAGAAAATTGTATCTATTGCAGAAAACAATTCACCGGAGCAACGGAAATTATTAAGTAAAGCCTACACCGAAGTTCTAGGTATAAAAAAATACGAGGATCTAAAAGAACAACTCGAAATCTTGCAAGATGACTATCGAAAAAAATCAGCAACAAAAGAGGAACAAAAAGAGTTCAACCAAATTGAGACTGATATAAAGAACAAACAGATAGAGATCGAGAATAAAACATCAACTATCAGCAGATTACACGACGAAAAGGTAGAGAAGAAAAGCCAATCAAATGAAATACAGATTCGTTTAATTCAAGATGGGAGCGTTATTACTCCTGAACAGCTTGCCAAATTAAAGAATGATGAGCAAGAACAGGAAAATGAAATTTCAGCTTTACAATCTAAGTTGAAGGAGCTATTCGATTTAATTCCATTCGGACTTTCAGGCGAAATATTAAACGAAGTATATAATCAAGTTCGGATTGAAAAAACATATATTGATAACAAGTTCAGGCAAGATGATGTAGAAGAAAAAACGAATTCAATTTTAGATGAAATTGAACTTGAAAAGAAAAAAATAGATGGTGTAATTCCTGCTCAAGCTCGTGAATTTTATGAACAACAGATACGGAAGTTGGTGAAAAAATACTTTTATTCCGAAGTTCCTGATTTGCCTTCTGATTTCCAGACTTTACATGAATTTACTGACACACAAATAAATGAAACAGGAACTTTAATTAACAACTTAAAAGGTAGTTTCAGTAACGACTTTAACAAAATCACAGAAGCTTATCAAAGAGCTCGAACTGAAATAGATAAAATTCGCCGAAACATTAAAAAAGCCGAAAAAGATGCTGATGATGAATATACTGCAGATTTGAGACGAAAGAAATTTGATTTAGACGAAAGAATAACATCTATCGACAAAGAAATCGGCCGCTTGGAATCGGAAATTAGGCATGTCAACGAAGAAATTACTGCCGCAAAAAAGAAACAGGAAAACTTAAGGAAAAAGTTAGACGACACAAGAAGTTATACTGCTAAAGATAAAAAGACGGCGGAGATTGTTGCCGTTTTGAAAGATTTCATAAACAAATATAGAAATGAAACCAAAGAAAAGTTGTCGGAGAACATTCTAAATGAATTGAATGCTTTGATGCATAAGAAGGGTTTTATAAAAAAAGTTGTTGTTGATATTAATCAAGAAGGTAATGATGTGGATATAAATCTTTTGGATGGGAACGGTCATAAAATAGACAAGAGCAGCTTGTCAAAAGGAGAAAGCCAGATGTACGCTTCTGCCTTATTGAAATCGTTGGTTGATGAATCAGACATTGAATTCCCTGTGTTTATTGACAGCCCAATGCAAAAATTTGACAAGGAGCATGCAGAAAACGTCATCAAAGAGTATTATCCCAATGTGTCTAAACAAGTGGTTGTTTTTCCATTAATCCATAAAGAGTTAACAGAACTTGAGTATGGATTATTAAAACCAAATGTTTGCAAGACATATATAATCCACAACGTTAATAATTATCAATCTCAATTTATTGAAATAGAGCCGAGTGATTTAATTCAAGAATATAACAAGTTATATGCAGCAAATTAATATAAAAACATCGGAACAAAATAAAGAAGTTGTACGGCGATTAACAGCAAAGCTTCCAACAGGGACAAGTGAAAATGTGATAGCACGAATCGCTTTAGGATATTCTTTACAGAGTGGGAAAAAATTCTCCTCATCGGAATTCAACAATTACGATTCAAAAGGCAAGGAATACAAAGAACATATTCTTTTTGATCCCAGATACAGAGACTTATGGGCAATTCTAAATAAAACTCTTTGATAATCAAATAAATATTTGTATATTT
>JAUNNU010000129.1 GCA_030537295.1 Bacteroidia bacterium | reverse complement strand
ATAGAATTAAGGATTCCGGTTCCTTCGGTCCGGGTTCGACCCCCGGCGGGATCACGAAAAATTGAAGCACTTTGATATTCAAGGTGCTTTGTTTTTTTTGCAGAAAACATCAAATTTAAAAATGAGAAATATGCCTTTGCCGACTGCGCCTCGCAAAATGAATGTTCACCTTCGCCGCGAACAACGCCTAAATCTTACAAACCACGCGCTTATGTCAGAGAAACAATCAGATGCTTTCTGTTGAAAGACGTATCAATTCCTCCTGAATCTGCTCGTTTGTCGGCGGATTTTCAATCATATAGTCAACCTGCTCTGTATAATCAACATCTGCGAAATATGACAGTTGCACACGAAACATCTTCTCTGAAAACAATTCACCGAAAATCCCGGAAGCCCGTTTGCTTATTTGTGAAATGTCAAAATGATTTTTCAGCAGGAAATACAGGTCAACATAATCTTTCCATTTCGACCTGCGGCCTAATGCATACGCTTTCATGGCAGCTAAATCAAGCAGTGCCGGAACACGGAAGACTCCTTCAACATCTTGTTTGGCTGTTATTTCAAACGGATATTGGAAAAACGTCACTTTTACATTATTGATGATGCAGTTCATCTGCTCCGTCACACGGCGTGTGACCTCGTATTCAAATCCGGTGGCTCGTATTCGTTCCAAATTCTTTTTATGATTCAGATTTCCTATTTTAAACATATCAAAATCGACAGACCTGCGATGTCCCAAATAAAATGCGATAGCTGTCCCGCCAACGAGATAAAACTCCCTCCTGAATTGTCTTATCCAAGGAAGCAACTCAACCTGCTCTTTTGACAATATTTCACTGTGCATATTTCAACAATACTATTGAGAAAAAATTACGTATTTCTGGGTAATAGTTTTTGACCTCGCGCTCTGATGCGCCGAAGAAAACCTCAGCCACTCGTCTGGGGCCAAGTATTGCCAGCAATTCACGATAGTCATCCAAGGTTCCCTCGTTCAATATCGTTTCAACTAACAGAGAATCTGACACATCACACTTTTTGTCTTGTGGAATATACCAAAACAGACTGCCGTGCGATTGGATAAATTGCTCTCTACTCATGACTTTTTTCAAAAAAATTATGTTGCAAAGATACAAATCATTTATTAAAAAACGTCTGTTTTCCGCAGAAAAATTACTACATTCACACGTTTCCCATCACTCCCCCATCGCCATGAACAACGCCTCAATCTTACAAACCATGCGACACTACTCCACTCTCTCATCTCTTATCGTTAATCATCACATCCAACGCTCCGACGCCGAACTTCGAGATCGACGCCATCCTGTTGGAGGTATTCTCGTAATTCTTGAGTTCCTGAATGATGTGGTTCTTCAGCACACCGTTGCCGACGCCGTGGATGAACGTCACCTTCGTATAGTCATTCTGTATCGCGCTGTCGAGCATCTTCTTGAAATACTCGACCTGCACCCTGAAGATGTCGTTGCTCGACATCCCGAGGATGTTGTCAACCAGCTCGCCGATGTGAAGGTCAACGATGGCAACGCCCGGCGCCGTCTGATGCCTGTCAATCAAAGCCTTCTCCTTGACGATTTCCTTTGAAGGCTTCGGCTGCATCACGCCGTCCTTCATCAACTTCGTGAAGTCGGCCTCCGAACCTTTGAGCGCAACCAACGACGAGATGCTTATCATCATAGCCTTCTCGCCCAGCACACCCGACTCCACGAAGCTGCCGTCCTTGAAGAAACGGCTCGACCGCAGCGCGAACGGCGCATGGAGCGGATGATATACGAAGTCGATATTGTCCTGACAGAGAACGACTTGCACCAGACCTTCGCACCACTGCTCGATGTCATCGCGCGAGATGGCCTCGACCACGACCTTCGAATAAGCTGCGATGCTGCCGTAATCGACGTTCAGGTATTTGCCTTCCTGCTTCAAGTTGAAGCTGTACAGAGCATCGGCCGGAGTGTGGTTCACTATAGCCACGTCGATGAGGCCTGTCATGAGCCATTGCTGGTCGTGCGGGATGAAAGCGAGATATATGCCTTCCTCCTCGACGTTGCGCGCAAAACGGCGAAGCTCCTTGCGACGCGCCTCGTTCTTCGTCTCCTGCTCCACAATCTGTTGATTCTTAATCTCTTGCTGCACCTTCTGCGTCATCTCCTGCTGACGGCTCGGCTGCGAACGGAAGTCGAGAACCAAGTCGCTCACCACCACCGGAATGTTGAATCCGTCTTCAATCTCCACCTCGACCATGCGCGTGTCTATGATTTTCTTCACCACGCCGCCGCCTTTGTCATTCAAAAAACTGACCTTATCACCTATTTTAAAACTTTCCATAGTACTCTTTTTTTTTAAAATTTCAGACTGCAAAATTAATATTTTTTGTATTTTTGCGAGTTGATTTTTTTCATTATCTACAATTTTGAGGGGGATTCCCACAGTTCGTAAAAAACTTTGTGCGCATCCCCCGTTTTTAACTTTATAACTTTACAAACTTTCAACTAACATGTACTCTTGGGGCGATGACCGGCGGTTTAACAGTTACAACTCGTATTTCACGCGCGAGTTCGGCGGACGTGTGCAGAAGATCAGCATCGACGCGGGCTTCAGCTGCCCGAACCGTGACGGCACAATAAGCACCGGCGGCTGCACGTTCTGCCGCAACGACGCGTTCAACCCGTCGTACTGCCGCCCCGAGAAAAGCATCCGCCAGCAGATTGAGGAAGGCATGGAGTTTCATCAACGACGTTACCGCAGAGCCAAGTCGTATCTCGCTTATTTCCAGCCATATACCAACACTCACAAACCCATTGACGAGCTTGAAAAACTGTATTGCGAGGCACTCTCCGTTGACGGTGTCATCGGCATTGTGATAGGCACGAGACCCGACTGTATCAGCGAGGAGATTTTGGAGATGCTTTCGGAGTTGAGGGCGATGAGTGAGGTTTGGAGTGTTGAGAGTGGAGTTAAGAGGCCGGTGATAATTTTAGAATACGGGATAGAGTCGGTTTATGATGAGACGTTGAGGCGCGTGAACCGCGGCCATGACTTCGCGGCGGCGCGCAAGGCCATTGAGCTAACGCACCGATACGACTTCCCGTGCGGCGGACATTTCATCTTCGGACTGCCCGGCGAGACACGCGACATGATGCTCCACGCCGCCGACATCATCTCGGAGCTGCCTCTCACAACGGTGAAGTTTCATCAGCTACAAATCTTCAAAGACACCGCGATGGCCGACGAATATCTTTCAAAACCATCTGATTTCCAACTGTTCACGCTTGAAGAATACATCGACTTCGTGATTGATTTCATCGAAAGACTAAACCCAAATATCGTGATTGAACGTTTCGCCGGCGAGGTGCCGCCACGTTTCCTCGTCTCGAAACCGTGGGAGAGCCTGCGTTACGACCAAGTCCTGTCGATGATTGAGAAACGCATGGCGGAACGCGACACATGGCAGGGACGGAAATCAGGTAATCAGGTGGACAGGTGATTAGGTATTCAGTATTTAAAAACTCGTGCAACTCGTGTTAAAAACTTGTGCAACTCGTGTTATAAAATTCCGTACCTTTGCAGCCATCTTAAAATGAAATAAAATCATGACAATGAAAAAAATATCCCTTATCCTTGCAGCCCTTCTGCTCGTCTCATGCCAGAAAGGCAATCACTATTTGGACAACACAGGCTACATCCTCGAAGATGAAGTCGTTTTCTCACGTCATAACATTCGCTCCCCGCTTTCCGCCCCCGGCTCCGAGCTGTCTATAGTCACTCCGTACGATTGGGTGGACTGGGGTGTCGAGACCGCACACCTTACAGCAAGAGGAGGCAGGATTGAACAGAAAATGGGAAACTGGTTCCGTGAGGATCTTGACATTTTCGAGTCACTCAACGAGAACAACACCCTCATATATTCCAACTCGAAGCAGAGAACCATCAAGACCGCCGAAAACTTCATCGCCGGCTTCAACAAAGATTTGCCGTTGTTCTACCTTTACCATGACGACAGCATGGACCCACTTTTCAATCCCATGTACACTGTCATGAACGATGACCTCCAAAAGAGGATAATCGCCGATATGAACGAGATCGGAGGAGTGGCGGGGACGAAAGACGACCCCTACAAAGGCATTCTGGCGGCAGTGGAAAACATCTCGGACGACATCCGCTTCATGGAGGATGTCATCGGTTTCAAGGATTCACCGTACGCCGAGGAAAATCAACTTGAACATCTTCCCTTAGACGAAATGACCATCATTCTGACAGAGGGAGAAGAACCTGCGATGAAAGGCGACTACAAGTTAGTGAACAGCATCGCCGATGCAGTTGTCCTCCAATATTACGAGACCGGAAAGGCATTCGGGAAAGACATCTCCTTCGATGACATCAGACGGATAGGCAAAGTCAAGACGGTTTACGACAAGGTTCTCTTTGCCAATCACACCACCGCCGTGCTTGTATCCAACCCACTTGTCAAAAAGATAAAAGATGAAATATGCGATTCCGCCCGCAAGTTCACATTCCTATGCGGCCACGATTCCAACATCGCATCCATCACTGCCGCCCTTGGCATGAGACTGCCGCAGACCATCGACGCCGTTGAATTCGCCAGTCCCATAGGCTCCAAGATTGTGCTTCAGAAATACAAGAAAGACGACTCGGAATTCATAAAAGTCAACCTGATTTACGCGTCCGTCTCCCAACTGCGGGAAACGCAAGAAATCACCATATCAAATCCGCCGATGATTCTTCCGATAGACTTCGACGGCCTTTCACGAAATGCTGACGGATACTACAAGATGGAAGATGTCATCAACCGTTTTGACGAGACCATTGCCGAATTTGAGAGTTACGCGAAATAGCTTATACAGGAAACTTCACGTTTGACTCACTGTTTCCCGAACTCCACCTTCTCGGGGTTGACGGGTTTCAGAAATGCAGAATATTCGTTCGGTCGTTATTGGTCATATAAATTGGGTCAAAAGGACAGGTATGATTTGCGTTGTTTCATCGTGTGACCAGTCTTTTGTACCTAACAAAATCGGCTGCGCTATACGATGAGCGTATTTTTGGCAAAAAGCGTCCAACGACACATGACTGCGCACAGATGACGATTTGACTTCAACAGGCACTATCTTATTCCCTCGTGAAAGCAAAAAGTCTATCTCGTAATTATGTTTTTCATCTTTGGGGAACGTGTAATAGAATAACTTATGTCCCGAAGCCACCAACACCTGAGCGACCACATTTTCATAAACATAACCTAAATTCACCTCCAATTTATCACCCAACAGCTTTTCATATAGAACATTCTCTGCATAACTCTTGTCCCAAAAAGCGAGGGTGACAAACAGACCCGTGTCGGCCATGAATATTTTATAACGGAACAAATCCTTGGTCAATGACATGCCGACATTTGGGTCGTCACAATGGTAAACCATATTGACCGTCTTGCTGTCTTCCAAAGCGGAGAGCAATTCTATCAGTTTGTCTTCTCCCACGCTGCCTATCGTAGAATATGGCACAAAACGGGATGCCGAACGGGCCAACTGTGCGGGGATGGCCATAAAGAGCTTGCCCACCTTTCCGGAAGGGTCGATTTTCAGGAAGTCGTCCTCATACAACCGAATAATCTTACGTTTCATCTCATCAACTTTCTGCAAATTATTCGTGTCCAAATAAGTATTGACCGCCTGCGGCATGCCCCCGACTAACATATACAGCCGGAATTCGCGCATTTTTGTTCTCAATGCCGGACCTAACGGAACATGTTGGTCATAATGCAGTTTCAGCAACGGAACGGTAGCCGTGTCACCCAATGCCCAGCGGAACTCTTCATAATCCATGGGATGCATCGTCAAGCGGTCTTCCTCACTGGGAATCGTAATGCCCTGCGTGTTTCGTTTTATGCTAATCAGAGAACCTGTCTCTATGTAATCGTAACGGCCATCCGCCACAAGGTACTTGATGGCTTGGCGTGCCTGCGGACATTTCTGTACTTCGTCAAAAACGATAACGGATTCTCTCGGAAAGAGTTGTACTTGATACGTCGTCTGAAGAGCAAGAAAGATGTAGTCCAAGTTCATCAAATCGTCAAAAAGGGCTATCGTTTCCTTCGACGCCCTGTTGAAGTCGATTAGTATATATGATTTATACTCTTTTTTGGCAAAATCCTCCACAATCGTGGATTTGCCGACACGACGAGCACCCTCTATTAAGAGTGCTGTCTGCCCGTGACTGGTTTGTTTCCAAGCCAGCAAGTCGTCATATATTTTACGCTTGAATACTCTTTCCATAAAGACACCATTTAAGAAAACGGTGCAAAAGTACTAAAAATAATTGATATTCATACCTTTTTAAAAAAAAATATTAAATCCCCCGATGTTTTATTGTCCAAAAAACCGAAATCCCCCGATGTTTTCTTATTTCCTAAACTTCCCAATCACTTCTTTATTATAAACTCCACCTTGTCGGGAGAATAGAGTATCACCTCATTGTCGCCCTTGGTCACCTTCACGGCGTGGCCGGGCTGCTCCGTGCCAAAAGTGCCGAAGGCTTCTGCTTTGCCTGAGTTATACCATCTGACAGCTGTCTCCAGCACAGCCAATGCTGCATCTTTAATCCTTGTTATAATTATTCGACCATTAGCGTTCATTATCTGATTCTTCGCTGTTTGCGCAATGCCGAGAATAGCAGCATTGCCTACTCCCGCTATGACTTCATCTATGGCGGAGATGGCTTCGTTTCGTAATGTAAGCAATATGTCAGGGGTTTC